>NZ_CAWMCN010000064.1:0-558 GCF_963865925.1 Vibrio sp. ZOR0018
CTCAAGAGGGATTGTCAACGCGTGGCGGCTTTAGTACAAAATTGAAGTTCAGTGTTTACGGTGTGTTTTTTGAGTTCGGCTATGCGTTGTCAACCCCTTAGCCGGGCGTTAGCTGAGGTTAAGAAAAACCATAAAATTAAGCGTTTATTTTTCTTAGTTTGAGGCTCTAGCTTTACACCTTAACGTCAGCACTTTTCCGCGTATCTCGCCAGTGGCACTGTTCGTGAAGCGGTTGAACTAACCGAAGTCTGTTTACGGGAAGTGGTGTGTTTGTTTATTTCTTTGGTGTGGCTTCTTTGGTTTTGAAGCTCTTTCGCGCTTAAATGGATTTCGCGCACTTGGCCGTTGGCTTCTTCGAAAGAATCCTTTGTAAATTTAAGTTCTAAAAGCTCGTCAAGTTTTCCTGTTATTTCTTCTTTGCCAAGTGCGTTTCGTGGATTAGGTATTAGTTTCTCAGTTGTCCGTTTTACTTTGTCGCTTGAAAGCAATAATGTGTTTTAAATTAGGCCGTTGGGTAGTCAATCTCCGGCTAAAGTGCAGCAGCTAACAAACGGCTCA
>NZ_CAWMCN010000064.1:568-1719 GCF_963865925.1 Vibrio sp. ZOR0018
ACTTTAGTGCAAAATTGAAATTCAGTGTTTACAGTATGTTTTTTTAGTTCGGTGGTGCGTTGTCAACCCCTTAGCCGGGCGTTAGTTTGCTACAGGCTAGCAGTTAACTAGCCTAAGCTTGCTCTTACATCCGCAATGGTGATGAAGAGTTTGTTTTCAGCGTCTTGAAATGCCTGAAAGCCATAGCGTTCATAAAAATATTTTGCACCGTCTTTGGCATCAACGATAACAACTGGAAATGCAACGCTATCACTAGCAGCTAATAGCTTTCTGAGTGCATCGATGAGCAGCCACTCACCAAAGCCTTTCCCTTTGTATCTGTCATCGACAGCAAGACGGGCAATTAGGCCACCAGAGGTGGATGATTGGTGCTTTTTTTGTAATTTATCGGGCAATGCCTTTAAGTCAATTGGTGTCATTGTTAGCGTGTAAAAGCCGATGATATGTGAGCTGTTGTTATCATCTTCCAGAACAAACGTTCTGGTGTTGTCTTTCTTTGTTTGCTGACTCGCCATTACTTTTAAGTAATTATTGAGAGCTTCGATACCACAGTTGAATCGGTTTCTATCGTGTTTAACTTTATCTAAAAGTACCGTATTCATCATTGAGCCTTGCTCTCGTATCGTTCAGAGGCCGCTCTTAGTTTTGAGTTCTGTGCTGTTGGGCGGTCTAATGCGTCCATCAGCAAAATCGCATCGGCTTGGCTCAGTTTTAAAGCTTGCTCACGTTCGATGACTTGTTTAGCCTTTTCAATTGCAGCGCTTAGAACAAATGAGTTAATACTAGACATACCAGCGATAGCGGCAGCTTTAGTGAGTAAATCTTGTGTATCGACATCAACTCTAGCGGTGATGCGAGGCAAAGTAGTAGCCATAATGTTATCTCCTGTTGTGTCAAAATGTCACATGGGTATTATGGTCTTAAAATGTGCAATTAGCAATCGTTGTGTCACTTTGGCACGCAAACTAACAAACAATTCAAGTGGATTCTCAACGCGTGGCAGTTTTACTATGCGTTGAGTAAAGTGTTTTACGGTGCAATGCGGCGGCTTGGTCAGTGCGTTGTTCACCACTTAATTGGGCGTTAGGCACAGTGATTTTTTATCAGCTAAATCGAGTTGGAATTGAACAGTAAATTCCATGTTTTGTGGC
>NZ_CAWMCN010000065.1:0-679 GCF_963865925.1 Vibrio sp. ZOR0018
ATTACTTACCACCATACAGCCCAAACTTAAATCCAATAGAGCGACTTTGGAAAGTAATGAATGAGCATGTGAGGAACAATGTTTATTTTTCCTCCACAGCGGTATTTACCTCTGCAATCAAAAACTTTTTCGATGTAACATTACCAAAAGTTGCAGACTCACTTACGTCCAGAATTACGGATAATTTTCAGATATTGGAACCAGCATCTTCACGTTGAACGGGTATAAACCATTAATTTATAAACCAAAATGCTAACTCAGCAAAGAAACAAAAACTAGAATTTAGCGGTTTGGAAGAAAAGTGACGAGCGTAGCATGCTCGGCAGACGTTTGGATGCTGAAGGTTATTTTGCCGCTGAGTTCACAGCACTAAACAACTCAACGCGAGCAAGAAACAGCAAATATGTGATGATTATTTATTGCTTAAGTGCACTATTAAAGATAGTGTACTTGCTCCAATGCCGATCAGTTAAGACTTTAATCGGCAGATCAGTTGAATGGTCCTACCTTTATGTAAAAATCCGATAGACCTTGTTTATCGGATTTTTTTATGCACGTTTCTCAAGCCCTCGATAACAGCTTAACGCTCTTCGACAAAAGCTTTTACTCCCTAGGTTTACTTCAAGCATGGCGTTCGCACGGCATCAATCGCCATTGGCTTATCCCGATGAAAAAAGGG
>NZ_CAWMCN010000065.1:689-1007 GCF_963865925.1 Vibrio sp. ZOR0018
GGGCCGACAAGATAAACTGATAAAACTGAAGAGTAACCCGCAAACGCGTAAGAAATGGCCAGAGTTAGAAGAAGAGGTTGTAGTACGTTTAATCTCGATAATCAAGGAGGGTAAGCAATACGATGTTCTCACCTCAATGGTTGACTCTATGCTTTATCCCAAATCAGATATAGTCGGTTTATATGGATACCGTTGGGAAATTGAACTGGGGTACCGAGAGCAAAAACAATACATGCTGGGTAACCGCCTTACACTGCGAAGCCGACTCCCAGAGCTCGTGAGACAAGAGCTCTGGGGAATACTACTGACATACAACTT
>NZ_CAWMCN010000066.1:0-1492 GCF_963865925.1 Vibrio sp. ZOR0018
GCTTTATCACTTTGCGTCTGAGCTTAAGAGTGTGAAAAAACGACAAATACAGATAGCTCAAAGAGGTGGTCGTAAAGCCCAATATGTGACACTGGATGTAAAATATGCGGCGGTGACACTAAAGCCCCCCTCGAATAAAACAGGTGAACCTGTAACCCTCCCCAAAAAACTGGCCGTTAGCAATTAGAGTTTTTCCGTTTACACTGAAACAAACGGAGAACGCATGATGAAAAAGTCTCGTTACACAGAAACACAAATCGTAAAGATCCTGAAGGAAGTGGAGGCAGGTCGAAAGGTCAACGAAGTCTGCCGCGAATATGGCATCTCTGATGCCACATACTACAACTGGAAGTCCAAGTATGGGGGTATGGAAGCGTCAGATGTTAAACGACTAAAAGAGCTCGAGGACGAGAATCGCAGGCTCAAGCAAATGTTTGCCGACCTTAGTCTCGAGCACCGTATCGTTAAAGATATCCTGGAAAAAAAGCTGTAAGGCCAGCGGTTAAACGCGAGCTTGTCGATTACGCTCGCAAACAATATCAGGTCAGTTTGCGAATGGCCTGCCGCGTAGTTGGCATTAGCGACTCTGTCTACCGATATCGACCAGATCCTCATCGAGATGATGAGGTTATAGCGAAATTGTAGGAAGCAGCAGAGCGGTATCCTGCGTACGGATCTGGCAAATTATTTAAAGTACTTAGGCGTTGGGGACACAGATGGAATCATAAGCGAGTCTATCGGGTGTACTGTTCGCTCAGGTTAAACCTACGGCGCAAAGGCAAAAAGCGCCTACCTACGCGAAATCCAGCCCCCTTGGTATGCCCAGAGTGGATCAACCGTTGTTGGTCTATCGACTTCATGAGTGACTCATTGATCTGCGGCAGGCGCTTTCGTACGTTCAATGTCGTGGACGATTTCAACCGAGAGGTACTGGTGATTGAAGTGGATTTAAATTTGCCCGCGCCACGCATCATAAGGGTACTAGAGCGTATTATTGCCTGGCGAGGACAACCTAGTAAGCTGCGCATGGACAATGGCCCTGAATTTATCTCGACTGCACTGGCTGAGTGGGCGGAAGAAAACCAAGTTGAACTGGAGTTTATCCGTCCAGGAAAACCAACGGAGAACTCTTACATTGAACGGTTTAACCGAACTTATCGAACAGAAATACTCAACATGTACGTATTTAAAACTCTGAGCGAAGTCCGAGAACTGACAGAAAAATGGATGAAGGAATACAACGATGAGCGCCCGCATGACGCTCTCGATGACCTCACTCCCTGGGAGTATTTAACAAGGCATGAAGGTAGGAAAAACTCTAATTTAGAGTGTCACTAAAACAGGGAAGGTTACAAACCTATTTCACTGAATTATGTAGGTTGCTCTGAGGTCGGAGATGAAGACAAGAAACCGAACTGGCACATTCTGACGAATGAACCCGTAAACAGTGCGGAAGAGGCTTTGAAAATTATCACGTATTACGAGAAACGTT
>NZ_CAWMCN010000067.1:0-3565 GCF_963865925.1 Vibrio sp. ZOR0018
GACTTGGGTATAGGACACCAACGGAGTATATTCATGCGCATCTGTAAAAAGTGTCGCACTTCAAACTTGATACTAAGTGCGTTCTCTAATTGCATACCTGATTACTTTGCAATGTAATCACACAACTATTACTTTTAAGTTCATGCCAATAAACTTTATCAAGCACAGCGTTACACCCTGCATCTTCGATTAAGGCAACATCTTCTTCACACAATAGAAGTACGGCATTGTCGCCTTGCATTTCAGCTTTAATTGTATATTTAACAAAAGGTGCAACCTTATCAGGTTGCTCTGTTGAAACAATTTCTAAGGCCTGTGCACCGCTATCAATCATGACATCACCAAATTTAATGGATCCATCGACAGTTTGAGCAAGATCTTTAAATTGGGAAGCTAAGTCATACATTTTTTCATCGTTATATGGTTTAGATACAGCGCATCCAGCAGTTAACATTGATAAAATTAATAAGTTTAGATATTTCATGAGTTACTCCAAGCAGTCAACATTTCCTTTTCACAACGACCAGTGTCTAAGTTCCAATTTAAAAACATATCAACACTACCATCATCAAAAACAGCGTTAGACAAGTAACACAAGTATTGCTTCACATTTTCAACTGCTCGTTCGAAAATTGAATCATAATCTTCTATCCCACAAGGTGTTTTCAAAGCTTTAATATAAGATTCATCTATCTCTTCCAAACTTGGATAAACCAACCCTTGTTTCGCAGCAACATGTCTAGCTAAAGGAAAAAGTCGATAACCCTCTTCAATATTATCAACTATAAACTGAAAGCCTTTATACCAACCGTTAATATCAGGATGTGCAGAGTCAGCTTTTTCAGGGAAAACATCCTTTAAGCAAGTTTCCCATAGATTAGTAATTATTCTATCTAAATTCGATGGGTTTGTAGGATCGTTACAAGAACCAATATTATTGTTCACCCTTTCAGCATAACCGATTTCACCTAAGTTTAACTTTGGCCATATATACGCATCTTGATTCATCTCACAAATTCGATGTTCTTGAGAATTTTCATGGTATGGCCCAACTCTCATCTCAACAACAGGGTGAATTGTAATATCAGAAATGACATGGGCAACAAAACCACAAAGCCAAGCAAATGCTTTCTCTTGATCCTCACCTGATAAATTTTTTACAAGTAATATTGCTTTTCTTATTAAGACGCCTACTTTCTCATAATGCATCTTATCGGCCCATTCATTTTGGTCTGGACTTCCTAATTTTAAATAAGGAAAGTCAGGACTGACACAACCTAGCTCAACGAATTTTTGATTTCGGCTGAGAGCTAACTTTGCTTTTTTAGGCATATTTAATGATTTGAGATTTGAATTGCTTATTGCGAAATTAACAGCTGTTATATGTGCAAATGCGCCTGGCATAGCTAATCCTCCATGATAAATGAACAATGATTTTACTATTAAATTTAAAGACTTAATGTGATGTGGATAAGGTTGGCCAGTAATAGCATATAACGCCCGGCTAAGGGGTTGACAACGCACCACCGAACTCAAAAAACCACTGTAAACGCTGAACTTCAATTTTGCACTAAAGTCGCCACGCGTTGGCAATCCCTCTTGAGCCGTTTGTTATGCAAATTCAATAAGATAAACCAACTTTACTCGATCAAAAGCCACGATTGCAATGGTTGAGTAATTCAAGAATCAACCGAAGCCAGAGCCGTGATAAATAAGCCGCCAAAACAAAGTCCACCTTTCAGCAACAAACCAAGCTTTTGAATGAGACAAACCCTACAAGCAATACTTTCAGCAAGTGCAAAATGCTCGATTAACTTGCCCTTTCCACACTTTGCGCACGCTGAATTGGCAACAAACCAGCACCAAAACTCATTGAGGCAAACAAAGAACTTTGCTTGTTTTACGGCTTGAGTTAACCACGAATTTTAGGGTAAAAAAGCTCATTTGCCGACAACATAAAACGAATGGCCGGAGAAACCTAAAAAGATTGAACCCCTAAATTTACCTGAGTTGCATAACGCCCGCCTAAGGGGCTGGCAACGCATAACACCAAACTCAAACACAACAACCGTAACCACCGCGGCTCAATGGGACTGGAAACGCCGCGCGTTGACAGTCCCTCTTGAGGCGTTTGTTATGCTTAAGCTTCAACACTTTACATTTGAACCAACTCAAGAATAACTCACTGAAATCATTGACCAAACTTCGAATTATCTCGAATTAGAACTGGCTCAACTTTTACCTATGAGCTGACCAATGCAGGCTTTCACTTAGCAACTAGGTCAATGTGGAAAACCTCTCCGACAAACTCACTCACCACGCATGGGCACGACAACTCAATGAGGCAATAACACTGAAATTTACAGCGACAGACAGATTGCCGTTTCATTAGGCAGCGCAAAACAATACTTAATTGCCGACAGACTTTAAGCCTGTAAGTAAAGGCACCAAACTGCTCAAAGCGACTTGAGCCAACAATACTAACCTCACGCAGACTCAACAACACAATGAGGCAATCACTGCGATTTTTCAGCGCCAGATACATTGCTGCTTCATTAGGCAGCGAAAAACAATATTGAATTGCCGACAAAACATGAACGAAATGCCAAAGGAATCGACAACCACAAACTACTGATTTTTTATGGATTAAGCATAACGCCCGGTTAAGGGGCTGACAACGCAAAACACTGAACCTAAAATAACAACCATAATCACAAAGGCCGATTTGAACTAAAACCGCCACGCGTTGGCAGTCCCTCTTGAACCGTTTGTTATGTGCGTAAGTTAATATCACATTTGAAGCAGAAACTTGCGACTAAATGCACCTTTTTGCTTATTCTCACTTTACAACATTTTCAAATTTAATACCTTGCTCTTGGCTACATTCAACTTTACGCAAGGAGACAATATGGGTATCAAAACAGGCCCTAAGAGAAAGAACGAAGATGGAGCGCCTGATAAACGACAGCGTGTCACTGAGGAAAATAAGAAAAAACACCCAAAACTCAAAGAACACAAACACGAAAAAGGTGATTAACCAAATCAAAGCAGTTTCAATAGAAGCTGCTTTTTCTATCCAGCAAGCACATAACGCCCTCTTTAACCGTTTGTTATGTGAAAAAAATCGACGTAATTTAACCACTGATTAACTGTAATACACCAATTACGATACCAATAACTGCCAATAGCAGTCCGACTTTTGTCACTGTATCCGCTGACTTATCGAGCGTTTCCATTGTGTGCGTAACTTGTGAGGCTAGCCGAGTTTGAAGTATCGCGGAAGCTGCCTCTCGTTTGTTTATAACGTTATCAGCTCCTTGAATAAGAGAGCCGGACTTTTTCCAGTGTAGAATAGCTCCGGCAATAGCTGATTCATTTGCATTCTCAAATTTTCTTATCCATTCAGATTTTGGTTCTGTGGGCATATCAATAAGCTCTTGAATATCTCGCTCTAAATTCCTCACTAGAATCTCCAATATTTTTCACATAACGCCCGGCTAAGGGGTTGACAACGCACCGCCGAACTCAAAAAACACACCGTAAACACTGAACTTCAATTTTGTAC
>NZ_CAWMCN010000067.1:3575-3742 GCF_963865925.1 Vibrio sp. ZOR0018
GGCCAACTGATTGACACCGACACTCTCACAACCAAAGAACAAGGCTTTTTGTAAATTTTAAAACAACTAACCGATTCATTTATAAATCAAAATGCTAAATCAGCAAAGAAACAAAAAACTCAAATTGAGCGGTTTGGAAGAAAAGTGACGAGCGTAGCATGCTCGGC
>NZ_CAWMCN010000067.1:3752-4217 GCF_963865925.1 Vibrio sp. ZOR0018
AAAACAACCCAACACGATCACGAAACAACAAATATGTGATGACGATTTATTGCTTAAGTCCAGCCATTAAAACATGGAATTCACCGTTCAATTCAAACCCGATTTAGCTGATAAAAACTCACTTTGCCTAACGCCCGGCTAAGGGGTTGGCAACGCACCGCCGAACTCAAAAAACACACCGTAAACCCTGAACTTCAATTTTGTACTAAAGCCGCCACGCGTTGGCAATCCCTCTTGAGCCGTTTGTTAGGCCAACCAATTGACACCTGCACTTTCAAAACTAAAGAACAAGGCTTCTTTGCAAACCAAAACAAACTAACCTATTCATTTATAAACCAAAATACCAAATCAGCAAAGAAACAAAAAACTCAAATTGAGCGATTTAGAAGAAAAGTGACGAGCGTAGCATGCTCGGCGGACGTTTGGATGCTGAAGGTTATTTTGCCGCTAAACTCACAGCGCTAA
>NZ_CAWMCN010000067.1:4227-5130 GCF_963865925.1 Vibrio sp. ZOR0018
TTATTCATTACTTAAGTTCAGTCATGAAAACATGGAATTTACTGTTCAATTCAAACTCGATTTAGCTGATAAAAACTCACTTTGCCTAACGCCCGCTTAAGGGGCAGACAACGCTACTACTAACTTCCCGCATAACACCGTAATCACAAAAACCAACGCATAATAAAAATGCCATGCGTTGGCTGTCCCTCTTGAAGCGTTTGTTAGCATTATCTAGCCTAATTCGGATAACTCTTGTAGAAGCGACTCCAATTTACGCTCTTCTTCTTGAATTTTATTTTGGTATTTCCTGACTTTGTTATCCTTGCCACTTCCCTTTGCTTCTTGTAAATCTAAGTTATATTCGGCAATTTTATCTTTAGTTTCTTTAATTTCGTCAGCTAAATCTTGCTTAAGTTTTATGTCACTACAATTGGACTTGGCTTCCGCTAGGGCAACTTTTAGTCCTTCTATCTTTTTTTGATTATTAGCTAACTGAGCACTTTCTATTTGCTGCTCAATCTCACAATACTTTCTTTCACACCCAGAAAAACCTGAACAGTTCAATGAAGCAAAACTATAAAATGACAATATAGACAGTACAACACCGGAAGCTTTCAACATTAATTTTACATTTGCTCTTTTCATTAACACAACTAACTTTAAATAATTTCACAAGGGATAATTAAACTACAAAATGGTGAATTGTCACACAACTATTATACGCGATGATTGATTTCTACCATTTGAATATGACTATTTAAGTTCTCAGAATGCTAACGCCCGGCTAAGGGGTTGGCAACGCACCGCCGAACTTAAAAAATACACTGCAAACACTGAACTGCAATTTTGCACTAAAGTCGCCACGCGTTGGCAATCCCTCTTGAGCCGTTTGTTAGCTGCTGCACTTTAGCCGGAGATTGA
>NZ_CAWMCN010000068.1:0-505 GCF_963865925.1 Vibrio sp. ZOR0018
TTCTCCGGCCATTCGTTTTGTGTTATCGGCAAATGAGCTTTTTTACCTTCAAATCCATGGTGAACTCAAGCCGTAAAACAGGCAAAGTTCTTTGTTTGCCTCAATGAGTTTTTGTGCTGGTTTGTTTGCAATTCAGCGCGCGCAAAGTGTGGAAAGGGCAAGTTTATCGAGTATTTTGTACTTGCTGAAGTTTTCGCTCGTTGAGTTTTCCTGATTCAAAAGCTTGGTTTGTTGTTGAAAGGTGAGCTTTGTTTTGGCGGCTTATTTATCATGGCTCTGGCTTGGGTTGGTTCTTGAATCACTCAACCATTGCAATCGTGGTTTTTGATCGAGTAAAGTCAGTTTATCTTATTGAATTTGAATAACAAATGGCTCAAGAGGGATTGCCAACGCTTGGCGGTTTTAGTGCAAAATTAAAGTTCAGCGTTTACAGTGTGTTTTTTGAGTTCGGCGGTGCGTTGTCAACCCCTTAGCCGGGCGTTAGGCAAAGTGAGTTTTTATCAGC
>NZ_CAWMCN010000069.1:0-782 GCF_963865925.1 Vibrio sp. ZOR0018
CCGCATAACACCGTAACCACAAAAACCAACGCATAGTAAAAATGCCGCGCGTTGGCTGTCCCTCTTGAAGCGTTTGTTATAACTCTTGGATTCATATACTAAGTGCAACGCTTATCAATAAAACAATGAGCTGTCATGATCCCTATTTTTCCTCCCGCCAAGAAGTGAAAAACTATGAGCTATAAATAGTCAACCCAAATAATATATACAATAATTTTATATAAAGGTATGCCTTGTACCTCATCAATCAATTCAACGTTTGTTTTACAAAAATCGCTCATTTTTATATATCAATTAGGAAACATAAGCATTCTTAGTTATTGAAATAATTAGCTAATTTTCAAATAACTCCAAACCTATATTAAACATATATTATTATATTTCTTCAACCCATTCTGCCATGGGATTTACTAACACATTAAGAGTCGATATGGAAACCGTTTCTAGGGGTTTCACTAGTTGGGTAGATCTGCTTATGAGATAGATACTAGCATTACCACTTTATGGATATTCGAACTCTATCAGCTTGACTGGACGTTTCTGTATCGACAGTTCGAGTAGATGCACAACCTGACAAAATCGACAGCACAATTGACGCAAATATTACTTTATTCTTCATCATATAACCCCGACAACATATTGAGGCGATGGATGGTACAATAATCAGTCATGTAAAACAATTATTGAAGAGTTATAACGCCCGGCTAAGGGGTTGACAACGCACCACCGAACTTAAAAAACACACTGTAAACACTGAATTTCAATTTTGCACTAAAGTCGCC
>NZ_CAWMCN010000070.1:0-5914 GCF_963865925.1 Vibrio sp. ZOR0018
GGGTCGCGGGTTCGAGTCCCGTCCGCTCCGCCACTTATTAAGAAGCCCTGCTAGTAATAGCAGGGCTTTTTTCGTTTGAGTTTCAATGAGCTGCTTAAGTCGTTTTAAGCTATCTCTATTGTAACTAGATTCCCTGTGCTTATTCCTTGATGTCCTCTTGAGCGCTGAAATTCTTTTGGTTTATGTTCATCGAACAGAGTAGCTGCATGAAAGGCGCTACTATCTCAATCAATAGCCATATGAAAACAACGTGTAGGCATATAAAAAAGCCAACACGTTGTGTCGGCTAATCGTCTAGTGTTGTGCTTTACAGAATCTGTTTGAGCACTCTATCGGCCTTAACTCGCGTTACTTTGCGCAGTAGTTTTTGTACCGCATCAGGGTAGTTTTCTATCTTCTCTAGTTGTTTGTAGGTACAAACAAGTTGAGTATGTCGAAGGATGTTGTCGATCTCTTGCTCAAACTTAGGTGTTAAGTGGTGATAGTGATCTTGGATGAGAATGGCATTCTCGAGATCGAGCTTCCATGCTCTTGGATTTAAGTTATTACCAGTGATCAACATATAGCGCTTATCCACCCATACGCCTTTTAGATGGAAGCTATTCTCTTCATGTTTCCAGAGATGGATAGAAAGATTTCGACTGGCAATATGGGCTTCATTTACTTTGGCAAAACGGCGTAGATTAAGCTCATATAAATAAGGTAAGCCGCCGATTGTCTTGAAGGTTTGCTCTGGGGAAATATAGAAATCGTTTGCCGTTTTATCGCCAACGACAATGTGAATTTTTACACCCCGTTTCAATGCTTTCTTAACTTCTTTAGCGACACTTTTTGGAAAATTGAAATACGGAGTGCAGATAAAGACTTCATCTTTAGCATGAGCGATCAGTTGGTTAATATTGTGGTTGAGTTTATTTCGACGCTTTCCAATACCTACCAGTGGCGTCAAAGCCACTTGATCGGCTGTTGGGATCTGTGACTCAAACTCATAGTTTGCTGTTGCTAGAGAGGCTCTAAATTGCCGAATGTCAGTTTTGATATCTTTCGTCGTTGGCTTCGATGTGTTTGATAAGTCATTGACAGCAGGATGACTTATCATTTTTTGCTGAATAAATTGTACCATGCTATCGGCAAGAGATTGATTGTCGATGGTGTGATAGCGGTCGAATCGATAGCGCTCTTTGTGATGCAAATAAACGTTATTAAGGCTTGCTCCGCTATAGATCACCTGGTCGTCGACAATAAAACCTTTGAGATGTAAAACACCAAAAACTTCGCGACCTCGCACGGGGATGCCGTATACGGGAATGGCGTGTTCGTGGTTCTGAGAGAACTCTTGATACATTGAAGCATTGCCTTCCGAAGCGGCCGCACCAATTAATCCACGTTGCGCTCTATGCCAATCAACGCAAATCGCAATATCTAAGCCAGGGTTTCTTTGCTTGGCATTATATAGCTCCGTTAAAACTTCTCTGCCTGCTTCGTCATCTTCTAAATACAGCGCTACAAGATAGATTCGTTTACTTGCCTGACGGATCGACTGGATCAGATGATTTTTAAATTCTTTTGCCGAAAATAAAACTTCAAAATGATCCGGTGATTGTGCGATGGTCGGCAATCGCTCGAATGGGTTTCTATGAGCAATCATATTGGATGATTTACCTTACTTATTTGCAAAATTGCGAACTGGGGATATTACCAAATTCAACGGTTCAATTGCTAGAAAAGCCGCGCATTCTCGTCATACTAGCCTAGGTATCTCATAGGAATGAGATCTTTACCACTGGATACATAGCGCTCAAACCGTTGCATAAGAGCTATTGGTAGTTCTTCTGTCATTATGGAGTGAAAACCATGACGAGCATAAAAGGGCTCAAGATGAGCGTATGCGAAGCAATAATCCTGATTATTGAGAATATTCTCGCTGCAATAATTGAGCAACTGCGACCCAATCCCTTTTTTTTGGTTTTCTGGCAGCACAAGCATGCCAGTCAGTAATCGATATACATCAATATTTTTAAATCTGACAACAGCAGATATCTGCCCATCGAGCGTGCCTATAACGCACAATTCATCTTTCCTAGCTTTTGCTGAAGGGTAATGTTCTTTGTACATTCGCTTGATCAAAGGAAGTTTTATCGGGGGGAGTATGTCAAATTGTAGTTGCCACATTTCTTCCTGCTTCGAATAGTTATCTGTTGTAGAATGGCGTGAGTTTAATTTATCCATAGAATGCCATGCAATTACATCCCAATGCGAGCTTAAAAAAATACCACACTTTTGGCCTAGAACAATCTTGTCAATTATTAGCTGAAGTTTTCTCTGTGCAAGATTTGGTGGAAATTTACCAGAGCGCAGAATGGCAGACTTTGCCTAAGTTGATGTTAGGAAAAGGTAGCAATGTCCTTTTTACTTGTGATTTTCAAGGAATGGTTTTAAGCAACCAACTGAAAGGGTTACAGCACACGCAGGATGATAATTATCATTATTTGCATGTTTCTGGTGGTGAGGATTGGCCTTCACTTGTTGAATGGGCTGTGAAGCAAAATATTGCAGGTCTTGAAAATTTGGCTTTGATACCTGGTTGTGCAGGTTCTGCTCCTATCCAAAATATTGGCGCTTATGGTGTAGAGTTTCAAGATGTGTGTGATTACGTTGATTATCTCTGTTTAGACTCCTTAACCGTCAAGCGCCTGAGCGCCAAACAATGTCTATTTGGTTATCGTGATTCTATTTTTAAGCACGCTTTGCACAGCAACGCGATCGTTGTAGCGGTAGGACTAAAGTTATTGAAGCAGTGGCAACCCGTACTGAATTATGGACCTTTGCAAGAGCTGGATAGTCACACCTGCCAAGCTATTGATATTTATAAACGGGTATGCGCTACTCGCAATGCCAAATTACCCGATCCGCGGGTGCTAGGTAACGCAGGAAGCTTCTTTAAAAATCCAATTATTAGTTTAGAACATTGGCAGGCTCTTCTTGAGAGTTATCCCGATCTTGTTTCTTACCCCGTGGAAGAAGGCAGAAAAGTAGCGGCTGGGTGGTTGATTGATCAGTGTGGGCTCAAAGGGTATAGCTTAGGTGATGCTCAAGTGCATCCGAAGCAAGCTTTAGTGTTGGTAAATAAAGGTAGCGCTACAGCCTTTGATGTTATTCAACTAGCGATTAAAGTTTGCATAGCAGTTCAGGATAAATTTTCGATATCTTTAGAGCATGAAGTCCGATTTTTAGATGCGATTGGTGAAACGAACCTTGAGCATCTTGCTAAGGAATTAAAGTGAAAGAGCACAGTGTCAAACTATCATTACTTCGTCATCTGGCCAGTGGCGAGTTTTGTTCTGGTGAGTTGCTAGGAGCAGAACTTGGTATTTCTCGCGCTGCAGTAAGTAAGCATATTAAAGGGATTCAGGAGTGGGGAATTGATATTTTCCGCGTCCAAGGCAAAGGCTATCAGCTTGCTCAATCACTGAATCTACTTGATGCGACACAGATCCAAAATGCCGTGCGTAACCCTGTCGAGCTTTTCCCCATTATCGATTCAACCAACCAATACCTGTTAGAACGTGTAGATAACCTTGTTTCGGGCTGCGTTTGCTTAGCAGAGTATCAGGCTAATGGACGGGGTCGGCGTGGGCGTCAGTGGATATCGCCTTTTGGCAGCAATCTTTATGTTTCCATGTACTGGCGGCTCGACGCGGGGATGGCGGCCGCAATGGGGCTTAGCCTTGTGGTCGGGGTCGCGATTGTGGAAGCGCTAGCAAGCATCGGATTTGACGGTGTAAAGCTTAAGTGGCCGAACGATCTCTATTTTCAGGATAGAAAGCTGGCGGGCATTTTAGTCGAAATGACAGGGCAGGCTGGCGCAGCGGCACATTTAGTGATTGGGATGGGAATGAACATTTTCATGCCCGAAAATGAGCAAGCCATTGACCAGCCATGGGCAAGTTTGTCGCAGGTAGCCGACGGTCTGAAAATAGACAGGAACTTGCTCGCTACTGTCTTTATTCAATCATTAGACCAAGCGCTACGTGATTACGAGCTTTATGGGATGAAGGATTTTATACCGCGCTGGAATCGACTCGATAACTTTATTGGTCGAAAAGTTAAACTGCTTATGGGCCCCAAAGAGGTCTATGGTGTGGTGCACGGGATCAACGAATATGGAGCGGTGTTGCTAGAAACAGAGAATGGAATGGAGAGTTACATTGGTGGTGAAATATCGTTACGCAAGGCAGAGTAACCGCTTTACCAAACTATTTTCTTAGTAGTATCTCTTCCACAGTATGATTGAGGCCTTTACGCAAAACTAACTGAGCGCGCTCTTTGGTCGGTAAAATATTATGTTGTAGATTTTTACCGTTGATCGAGTGCCAAATGCTCTCAGCTTTTTCTCTCGCCTCTAGCTCAGACAGTTTTGTGTAGTGGCTAAAGTACGATCCCGTCTCCTTAAAGGCGCTGTGACGAAACTTCATAAAGCGTTCAACATACCACTTTTCAATAAGTTGACTGTCCGCATCGACATACAGTGAGAAATCTAAGAAATCAGATATAAACACTCGATGTGGATCGTGTGGATAATCCATGCCGCTTTGCAAGACGTTCAATCCTTCGATGATCAACACATCTGGCCTATCGACGACTTTCTCTTCAGTGGTGATGTCATAAGTAAGATGTGAATAGATCGGCGCGCTTACATTTCTTTTTCCTGCTTTAACATCCGACACAAACTGTACCAGACGTTTCATATCATAAGATTCAGGAAACCCCTTTTTCCCCATAATTCCTCTTTCATTAAGAATTTTGTTGGGAAAAAGAAACCCATCTGTCGTAATCAGTTCAACTTTGGGATGATTCTCCCAGCGTGAAAGAAGCGCTTTTAACAAACGCGCCGTGGTACTTTTCCCAACGGCGACACTTCCTGCGATGCCAATGATAAAAGGAGGCGATATATCGGTATTACCGAGAAATTGATGCAAAACCGCATTTCGGCTTTGTCTGGCGGCCACGTATAAATTAAGTAAGCGAGCCAGAGGCAGATAAATCTCAGCCGTTTCTTTCATCGTTAGGTTTTCATTAATACCTTGTAGCTCTTTTAAGTCAGCCTCAGAGAGAGTCATCGGGACAGAGTTACGTAGCTCGGCCCATTGATTGCGATCAAAAGAGATATAAGGACCCATAAAATACCTAACGATGAATGACAGAAAAAAGAAGAGGATGAAACATACATTAAGGTGAAAAGAATGGAAATGCCTTAAACGATAGAATTGAGTGAGAAAACGCATTTTGCTTGAAAAAGCAACGAACAGGCGAGATTTATGGAAAATTGGTTTTTTTTTAATATTTAGGCTTGCAAGGCTGAGCATCATTCAATAGAATGCGCTCCACTTATGCCGACTTAGCTCAGTAGGTAGAGCAACTGACTTGTAATCAGTAGGTCACCAGTTCGATTCCGGTAGTCGGCACCATTCTTTTTCGAAAGAATGAAGAAAAAATTTGGAGGGGTTCCCGAGTGGCCAAAGGGAGCAGACTCACCATATTCTTAAGGAAATAGCTCTCAGAGTTACGTGTGCGGGCATCGTATAATGGCTATTACCTCAGCCTTCCAAGCTGATGATGCGGGTTCGATTCCCGCTGCCCGCTCCAATTTTTGAGTGCTGATATAGCTCAGTCGGTAGAGCGCACCCTTGGTAAGGGTGAGGTCCCCAGTTCAACTCTGGGTATCAGCACCAGCTCTCCAAGCAATTATCTCCTTTTGATATATACTCCTTACCAATAATTTTGGTTGCGTGGTCATCAAAGCCACCTAAATCCGTACCTAGAGGGACAACTCATGTCTAAAGCAAAATTTGAACGTACGAAACCGCACGTAAACGTTGGTACTATCGGCCACGTTGACCACGGTAAAACAACT
>NZ_CAWMCN010000071.1:0-992 GCF_963865925.1 Vibrio sp. ZOR0018
CAACAGCTTGGTAGAAATGGTGATAGCTTACGCCAGTATCAGTACGATGCCCTAGACAGGCTCGTAGGCATTAACGATGCCAAACGCGGTAATTCGAGATTCAGTCTAAACGCCAATGGCCAAGTTCAAGCCGAACGCCTGCAAAAGGGTTGGGACAGTCAGTACCGCTTTGTCCACCTGTTTGGTTACGACAGTGAACTCAACCTTAACCAACAAGGCTTTGCCACTGAATATGGTGATAGCAATGTAGTCTCGCTCGATGATGCACGAGTAAAACGCCAATCTCGCCAATACGATAAGGCGGGCCGTGTGTTGGATACGGGGCGATTCCGTTATCACTACGATAGGTGTGGTCGCGTGGTCGAGAAAACCGAATACCAAGACGGCTTCCGCCCAAAAACCACCCGTTTTGTTTGGAATGGGGATGACAGGCTCACACATATAGAACTGCCCGATGGTGGGCGGTACCGCTACCGTTATGACCCATTAGGCAGGCGAATCGCAAAAGAGTGTTTGAGCACCCAGCGAATCACTGAGTATTTGTGGGATGGGGCAAACATTGTCCAGCACAGCCAAAAGACCGCCGATGGCAGTGTTATTCAGGAAATCGAGTACCTGTACGAGCCAGAGAGCTTCCGCCCACTCGCGCAAGTGACGCACAAGGCAGACCAAGCGTCTCAGCTACACTATATCGTGACTGACCATGCAGGCACGCCACAGGAGCTGTGCAGCGAAAATGGTGAGGTGGTTTGGCAAGGTGAACAAGCCTTATGGGGCCATTATCAACAGCAAAATACACTTCCTAATCATGGTTTTAGAGAAAACGCCCAGAATGATGAGCTCTACTGTGACCTGCGTTACCAAGGGCAAATAGAAGACCGCGAATCTGGCCTTTACTACAACGTTAATCGCTATTACGATGCAGACAGTGGCCAGTACCTAAGCCCAGACCCTATAGGGTTTGCGGGAGGGCTAAGGCCGCAGGCGTATGT
>NZ_CAWMCN010000072.1:0-527 GCF_963865925.1 Vibrio sp. ZOR0018
TCATCTCAGGAGTCCTCAACTAAGTCCGTTAAAGATTTGATCGTGAAGCAAGAATTTAGTTCAAAAAAAATCCCTCACATCATGTGAGGAACTTCTGTATAAAAGACAGCATCTAAAGGTGGTTTCGCTCTTTAATAGGCTTAAACACATCTGCCTGATCCTTGCAAAAGACTCTGCTCGATTGTCCACTTTTATACGAGAGTTGTCCTCACAAAATGCGGTATCAAGCAACCAATGCATGATCTCTACACTCCAACGAGAGCGCGTCGCTTCAAGTAACCGCATATTTAGGAGCACTCCGATCAGTTATTTCTGAATAGCGAAAACCGCGCTCGGAATGCCGAAATCCTTCCTTTTTCTCTTTTAAATCAATCACTCGCTATTCTTTACTTATTAAACAAGAACGTAAGGAAGCGACAATGACCCAAAAGATAACTCCAATGAACAAAGTAAAAATCCGCCTTCTTAGAAGGCGGCTTTGGTTTATAGCCCCCTATAAGGGGGCATCCCTGCGCTGCTAGTTTATC
>NZ_CAWMCN010000073.1:0-209334 GCF_963865925.1 Vibrio sp. ZOR0018
TCAGCGTCTAATAATAATCAAACCGAAGAGAAAAAAGGGGTGTACAAGCACCTGATGACTGGGGTATCTCACATGCTTCCTGTCGTAGTCGCGGGTGGTTTGATCATCGCACTCTCTTTTGTGTTTGGTATTGAAGCGTTTAAAGAGCAAGGCACATTGGCGGCAGCGCTGATGACCATTGGTGGCGGTTCAGCCTTTGCATTAATGATCCCTGTCATGGCGGGTTTTATTGCGTTCTCGATTGCTGACCGTCCGGGGCTTGCTCCTGGTTTGATTGGCGGGATGCTGGCAAGCTCTACCGGAGCCGGTTTTCTTGGCGGTATTGTGGCCGGTTTCATTGCAGGTTACGCCGCTAAATTCATTGCAGATAAAGTCTCCTTACCTCAATCGATGGAAGCGCTAAAACCAATCCTCATCATTCCATTTGTGGCGAGTCTCTTTACTGGCTTGGTGATGATTTACATCGTCGGTGGCCCTGTATCGAGCATCATGGCTGCAATGACTGAGTTCTTAAACAACATGGGCTCAGCCAACGCCGTACTTCTGGGTGTAATCCTAGGCGCGATGATGTGCTTTGACTTAGGTGGGCCGATTAATAAAGCAGCGTATACCTTTGGTGTTGGTCTACTTGCTTCGCAAACTTACGCACCAATGGCCGCTATTATGGCTGCGGGTATGGTGCCAGCGTTAGGTATGGGCCTTGCGACTTTCCTTGCCAGAGACAAATTCGAAGCCGGTGAACGTGAAGCGGGTAAAGCCTCATTTGTACTAGGTTTATGCTTTATCTCTGAAGGGGCAATTCCATTTGCAGCGAAAGATCCAATGCGCGTTATCCCAGCTTGTATGGCAGGCGGCGCGTTAACGGGTGCACTGTCTATGTTGTTTGGCGCGAAATTAATGGCTCCGCACGGCGGCTTATTTGTCCTACTGATACCAAATGCGATTACACCTGTACTGATGTACCTAATCGCGATTGCGGCTGGTACGGCGGTGACTGGCTTTGGTTACGCCTTCCTTAAAAACCGCGCAAAAGCGAGCGAGAGCTCAACCGCGGCAGCAATATAATTTGCATCATTAATATCTAACCATCATGAGTGAGCAGCAGCGGTGCTCACTTTTTCACGCTTTTCCAGGGCTAAAATTCCTTTACACGCACCGCTGACACGCCGCATACTCACCCTCAGTTTAAGTAGCCTCGCGATAGTTATGATCCACTCATTGATGTTTGCCTTCTTGTTTAGCTTATTGAGCCTGTTCTCCTCGCTCAACCTCAATGCTACACAAAGCTTTTCGGCGAGTGAGTCTACGACAATCCAGCATGTTCGTTTTTCCAGTCATCTATTTTTTGTTGATCGTGATGCAGCGATATTAACCACAAGGCATGAAACGCCACGAGTCAGTGGGCTTCGGTTAATCTCAGATGACGACGAAAAGACGAGCGCAGAAACTACCCTACTTTCTTACATTCTCAGTACCACTGCGTTTGTCGTCATTTGTTCTCTGTATATAGGTCAATCAACTCACGTTTTTGTGCGTAAAGCACTGCAATTTTCCAACCTGTATTCACGCTTCGCCCACGCTTAACACCTTTTTCAATCGGACCAATTATTACTATTTACTGATTGAGGAAGCTTGTTATGAATACTTTTTTGTCTATTTTCTCTGCCTTATGGCATCAAGATCTGTTTGCGCTACAACAGGTCGATCTGTCGTTACTTTACCTCTGCATTGGGTTACTTATCTTCGTTGAAAGTGCATTTATTCCAGCAGCGCCACTGCCTTGCGATAGTGTGATTGTACTGTGTGGTAGCCTTGCGGCCGTTGGGGTACTCAACCTTTATGCCATTATTGGCGTGCTGGTTTTTGCTGGTTGGCTGGGCAGTGCGATCGCCTTTTATCAAGGCCACCAACTTAAAGAGTGGCGATTAGTCTCAACTTGGCTCAACAAAGTCTCAGAAAAACAGTGGCGCACTACCGATAACTTGATCCAAAGGTATGGGCTACTGGCCATGTTCATGGGGCGCTTTCTGCCGGTAGTTCGTTCTTTGCTGCCTATGGTAATGGGGCTGCGTAATGCAGTAACACCAACACGCTTCCTGCTCGTCTCACCACTGAGCGCGCTGGCGTGGATTCTGTTTTTGGTCGGCTCAGGCTTAGGTATTTCTCTTTTGCCCGATAAGCTTGCCAAAATAGCCAATCATGCGTTGATATTAGCACCACTGATGACACTGTTGATCGCTATCTCAACGGTACTGGTGGGTTGGTTAATGCGTAAACGTTCACTGCAAAAAGCCCCTCGTATCAGTGAAGAAAGCCAGTAGATCACCGAACTAATCTCTCAGCAGTGTGAAGCTAATGCTTCCACTGTTGAAGAAATTAGCCAGCCTCTCTGTTTTATGGTGTTAGCTGACGTGTTAGAGATATCCAATACAAAGGTGGGTAAACTATTCAAAACCTAACACTACCGTTACACAATGTAATTAATAACATTCATTGTTACGAAAAAATTGAAACTTCTTTCTCAAAACCTGAGTTGACAGTCACATTCCCCAAAATAATTCAAACCTCATGACGTATATTGCCACCAAATACATGTCGAGGTTGTTATGAAAATATATCGTCTACTATTCGTTAGTTGCTTATTTCTGTTGGGATGTGCTTCAAATCAAGCATTCACTCCGATCAAAGAAGATCCCTATTGGGCGAGCGCCGAGCTGGCCAATGGCATGAAATACCACATTTATCCCAATCAAAAAGAACCCATTTCCATCCGCTTGATTGTTCACGCAGCCGCATTTCAAGAAAACAATCAGCAACAGGGCTACGCTCATTTTCTTGAGCATATGGCTTTTAATGGCAGCGCTCATTATGCCGGAAATGATGCGATCAAAACCTTTGAGCAATCGGGGGTCAGTTTTGGCCCTGACATCAATGCTTATACTGCTTATCAAGAAACGGTTTACAAACTGGATTTACCCGATAACCAAGCGGTAGAGCCAGCTCTGGTCTGGTTTAGAGATATTGCCGATGGTATAGAGCTTACTCCTACATCGGTTGAAAATGAAAAACGCGTGATCATGGGCGAGTTTCGTTTTTCACGTAAAGAGGAGAAGAGCTACGCTCAAAACGTTTATGAGCACATGATTGCTAATACTTTATATGCGCAGCATGATCCCTTGGGCACCAAAGAGAGCGTGAACCAAGCGACAGCCGAAGGGATTGCCGATTTTTACCGCACTTGGTATCAGCCACAACTCACCGAAATCGTTATCGCTGGCAATATCACATTAGAGCAAGCCACGGCATTGATAGAAAAACATTTCGCGAGCTGGGAAAAAGGCAGCACACCAATGCCGACTAGAAATCACAGCATTACGGCCAATAATACAGATTTTGTGGGTTACATTGGTGCCAATGACTCACCGAACATTAGCCTATTCATCGACCGTGGCGAGCAAAAAATAGCCAGCCGTGAACAACAAGCCCAGTGGTGGCTCGATGATATCGCCCAGCAACTGATACAACAGCGGTTATCCAGCAATTTTAGTGATGCCAACCTTCCGGCACTTTGGATTTATTCCCAAACTATCCCGTTTGAAACCCAGCGCTATTCGTTTGCAGAGGTCGGGTTTCCAGTGGACTCAAGAGAAGCATCGCAAAATCTCTTCTTCTCCACACTTGCTGCACTGCGTGATCATGGTGTGAGTGAGCAAGAGTTTCAGGCGATTTTCCGTCAGTATCAAGAGATGCTAGCGAACTTCGATAACAATTGGCAAAAAGCCACCGCGATAGATTTAGTCGAAGAAAAAACGCTGGCGCGCACGTTGGATCAACCGATCCAGTCACATTTAGACCGACGTTCGACGTTAACCGAATTTATCTCGACCACCAACAGTGCCATGCTCGATAAACACCTTCGCAAATTATTGTCTAGCGACTACCAGATCAATATTGGGCTGGATAAAAGTGAAGACAAAGAATTAGTCGTCGCGACACTGCCAACACTCAAAACCCTGTTTGCCCAAAAAGGACAGCCACCGCTATTGCAAGAGGTCAATCAAGCTTTTGTAACACCTACGCAGATAGGTGCTATTTTGTCGGAATCTCAACCTCAAGAGCCGATGGATATCACCACTTGGACGCTAAGTAACGGTGTTGAAGTGTGGTATCGCAGAGACACTAACGCAGGGGAACAAGTGTATGCCTCTTTGGCAAGCCTTGGTGGTAAAGCAAGCTTAGAGCCCGATTTGCGTAAAGCTTCTGAAGTGCTTATTCCGAGTGCCATACGCGGTGGAATTGGTAACTTTAGCGGCTCTCAGTTGGATAATCACCTGAGAAGACACGGCATCATATTGAATCCCTACATCGACTTTACGTCGCATGGTATCAGCCTTGAATCATCTAAAGATGAGTTAGCCGAAGCGTTTGCGGCCCTTTATACGGCGATGACAGCCATCAACATCGACGACAGCCATCTGCAGTTAACAAAACAAGAGTTTAAGCAAAATCGAGATACTTTTCTTCGCTCACCCATTGGCCAGATGGCGCTCGCCATTAATCGCAATAGCTATCTGCCGGACACCACTCATTGGTTATACGAAGGATCGGACATCAATACGGTGAGTGTTGAACAACTGATGCAAACCCATGATGATCTCTTTAAGAAAAATAGAGGCTTTAAACTCTTTATTACCGCAGACATTAAACCTGCCGAACTGAAACCGCTATTGCGTACCTATGTAGCGTCATTAACCTTCAGCTCTGCACCTGAGGTCGATTATCGCATTGATTATCGCGCAGACTTTCAGCCTCGAATCGACATGGCGATCAACGATGAAAAAAGCAGTGCCTATCTTGCCAGAGTGATCAGTAACGACCCGGAACACAAATCGGCTACTACTATCTTCATGGATGATATGTTGTGGCGTGTGGCAAACCGCCGCATGGTGAGTCAGGTGCGTGAACAGCTAGGGTTGGATTACGCTCCCAATGCTTTTTCGGTTTCAGCCGATAGTGAACCACATAACGATTGGCTATTTAGCGTGGATATTTCATCCAATGATGTCGATATCGCAGAGCAAGCCATTGATAAGCTGATTGACGGTTTATCCGTCGAAATAACGGAAGAGGAAACGCTCACCGCAGCAAAACAGTTGATTGCCGATCTCAAACCACTCAAAGACGACCCCAAGCAGATGAATTGGTTTATTCAACGTTATTCACTGCACGGGTACGGCATCGATGCGTTGTTTAACATAGAGCAAACGGCAAACCGAATCACCGCACAAGAGATGACGTTGAGAGCCAAGCAAATTTTTAATCACCACAACAGACGAACCAAAATTATTATGCGCCCGAAAGCGAAATAACAGCAGTAGAGTCAACCCTAGGATACTCAAACTGCCACCGCTCTCCTCTTGAGGGGCAACAGTTTGAGTATCAATCAGAACACGTACCCCATTTTGAGTGGCAACATAATATTTAGGCGCCTCTGCCCCTGTAAGAACGCGCTGAATCCAGCTCTGATAATCATAAAGCTCCGTAAATACCGAGGTGATCGGTTGGTTAGTATCGCCACATAGTGAAGGCCCAAAGCTGGTTAAACCAATTTGAATGTATTGCGAGCCATTAAACCAATAGACAGGCCCACCGGAATCGCCAGAACAGGTGGAGTTTTTATATGCACCGCTTACCGCACCATCAAAACAGATCTGCTTTGAGGTCAGTGCCGAGCCATAAAAAGCGCTACAGACGGCATTACTAACAAAAGTGAGGGTCGTTTCTTGCAACTGCTTATTAGCATTCGGGACATTACCCGCCACGTAGCCATTCCCAATCGCTTTGTAATTATTGCCAGCAGGGTAATCATTATTTAACTGAGTATTGAGTAGCGCAGAATAGTCCGCCACATTGAGCGGTGTTTCGAGCTTGATAATCGCAATGTCATCACGCCAGAGTGCGCTGGACGAATTGATGTAAGTACTGGGGTAATAAAAAGCCGCCGCGCGCGATATCTGGATATTCCCGTAGGGGAAATCGGCCACATTATCCAACTGAGGCACTACCACTGTGTAAAGCATGGTATCTTTTTTACCGTAGATACAATGAGCTGCCGTCAAAATAAACTGTGAATTGATAATACTCGCCCCACAAAAACTGTTGGTACTATACTGAGCGCTGCTTTGATATAAAAGGCTAGCAAAAGAAGGGTAAGTGGCACTGCTGGTATCCGAACCATTCACAATGTAAGGCTGGAAATCAACCGCATAAGCATTTGCTGATAGCATCGCACTGAACAGTATCCATTTGTACATCCATCACCTCGTCACTCATCTAGAAAGATACGCGTGTATCACTTTCAAGTTTAGCGCCCTAAGTGGAACCTGCTCAAAAAAGGCAATAAAAAAGCGACCTAAACAGGTCGCTCGAAATCAATAAGGGTTCAACGTCTACGAATGAAAGGAATAAACATCAACAGTAAAGACCACCAGCCGAATGAACCGCCACTGTCAGAAGGTGGGTTTAAATAAGCTTGGCGTTTCGTTTCTGTTGCGACAAATTTTGGTGGTTCAGAACCAAGCAGAACACTCTCAATCCAAGTAGAATAGTCAAGGATTTCTGTAAATACAGACGTTGAACCAATTAGCGGATTAGGGTCTCCACACTTGGTAGTTGGCCCGAAGCTGGTTATACCAACTTGGATATAGTTACCGCCAATATGCCAAAATAACGGCCCCCCAGAATCGCCCTGACAGGTTGCATTTTCAAGCCCCGTAGAACCTATCACTCCTTCCATACATAAATTAGTGTCCGTGGTGGAAGTGTAATTGCAATATACATTAGGCACATAGGTTAAATTAGTTTTCTGTAGATACGTTTTAGTATCAATATTAGAAGAGGTATTACCATGCCCAACGGCAATAAAGGTTTCACTTGATGAACGATAAGTACTATCAGAATTTGCGGTAGGCCGCGTTAAGTAGTCAGCAGACGACACCATTGTCAAAGGTGTTTCAAGCTTGAGGATCGCAATATCATCCAATAAAGTGGTGTTGTTATAAGTTGATGGGTAATAGATCTCCGCCACTCGCGCTTTTTCTAATATGTTGTATGGAAAGTTTGTTTCAATTTGCAGCTTAGGTACAACAGAGGTGAAAAGCTGATTTGCACTATTACCATAAACACAGTGCGCAGCCGTCAATACGTATTGGTTATTGAGCAACGAAGCACCGCAATAGCTTCCTCTTCCATACGAACCGTTATAATCAATTTGATCAAAAAACAAGCTCGCTATAGAAGGAAACTCCGTCACGCTTGCATCCGTACCGTTTACTATGTAGGGCTGAGCATCAACGGCGAACACATTGCCAGAGACGGCGAGCGAAGATAAAAGTACTACCCATTTGTTCATCATGTCATTCCTTATCACTTTGAACCCAGATAGTACTTAATCCGTTATCGATATGAAACATCTTTAAATGCGCTTTTATTACATTTTATGATGCTTTAGCCGCGATAATAACGCTGAGCCACAAACGGCATTTTCTCAACCACCATAGGCAGCATTTTTCCGCGCACATCAGCAAAAATTTCTGTGCCTATCGCTGATAAATCAGCTCGGATATAGGCCATAGACACGGGCTTGCCAGCCGTCGGTCCCGCTGTACCACTGGTCACTACGCCTATATGCTGGCCATCGGCATCAAATAGCTCAGTGCCTTCACGTACTGGCGCTTTAGTTAAACCCACTAAACCTACACGTTTACGTGCAACATCTTTGCTTTCGATCTGCCCAAGAATAATGTCGGCACCCGGAAAACCACCCGCACGCTCACCTTCAGCACGACGCACTTTGCTTATCGCCCATAACAAGCTCGCTTCAACTGGCGTTGTGGTGGTATCAAGATCATGCCCGTAAAGACATAAACCACACTCTAAACGCAGTGAATCGCGCGCGCCCAGACCAATCCATTCCACTTCTTCATAAGAGGTCAGTTTACGCGCCAATGCTTCGGCCTGCTCTGCTGGTACAGAAATTTCATAACCATCTTCACCGGTATAACCACTTCTGCTGACAATGCATTGAGCACCGTCGATGTCCATTAGCTGAATATCCATAAAGTGCATCGTCATCACTTGTGGTTGCAGGCGAGCTAACACTTCAGCGGCTTTTGGCCCTTGCAGCGCTAACAGCGCGCGATCGTCAATGACTTCGAGCTCAACACCTTGTGGCAAATGTGCTTGTAGATGAGCAATATCTTGTGCTTTACAAGCCGCATTAACCACAACAAACAGATGATCATCAAGGTTAGCAACCATCAAGTCATCCATGATGCCACCTTGTGCATTGGTGAAAAAGGCGTAACGCTGCTTGCCTGCTGGTAAGTCAATAATATCGACCGGAACCAATGACTCCAATGCTTGCGCGGCATTGGCTCCATGCAAACGAAGTTGGCCCATATGCGAAACATCAAACAAACCAGCCGCCTCGCGAGTATGCAAATGCTCTTTCTTTACCCCTAATGGGTACTGAACGGGCATGTCATAGCTAGCAAATGGCACCATTTTCGCTCCAACTTCGATGTGCAGCGTATGTAAAGGAGTAGTGAGTAATGTTTGATTTGCATGTTCTTGAGTCATTTTTATCTCCATTTCAGCCGACCCAGCAGGGAATTCACCACCAAATTTTGGCTATTATGTCCAAAGAAGAGGAAACCATGTTTCCAATAGTGAACAAGAATGCGCCCGTTCGGACGGATTAACAAGTTCAAAACAAGATGAATTGTCAAAATTAACAACCCAATCACAATTAAAAGTCGCGAGATGCTTAGCATCGCCTGAGCTAAAAGTGATTAAAAGCACACTACAGAGGGCAAAGCCAACAAATAGCAAACGATTGCTGTCACTATAAGAAACTTCGCGTTTTCACACTCATTTTGCCGTAACCCACAAAATCAATGCATCCTCTTCGCTGGCAGAGACCAGCATGTGCCCCATGTTAGCGTCGTAATAAACGCTATCACCTTCCGCCAATCGAACCGGTTCATAAAATTCGCTATAGAACAAAACTTCACCCGTGAGGATCAACAAAAACTCCTCACCATCGTGACGAACCCAGTCACTGTACTCTTCAAATGCACGAGCTCGCACTCGGCTTTTAAACGGCATCATCTTCTTATTAGAGAGCTGCGTGGCGAGCAATTCATGCTCGTAAGTTGGGGTGGGATGCGGTTTACCCTGACCAATACGAGAAATATCCCTACGACCTGTTGCCACAATTTTCTTTGGTGGCTCAAATAGTTGAGGCATATCTATCTGCAATCCATGAGCGAGTTTTTGCATCGCTTGGTAGGTTGGAGAAATCTGTTCGTTTTCGATTTTACTCAATGTAGATCGAGCTAACCCTGTCCGCTGGCTCGCCTCTTCTAGCGTAATCCCAAGCTTAGAGCGGATCTCTTTAATACGTTGCCCAAGCTTAAGCGGTTCGATCGTTTGTTCACCAGTTTCCTTGGCCAAGGTCAACGATGGGTACTCATCATAAATGTCTTCAGACATGCTTTCCCTCGATTGTTATCTTCCTGATTTCGGCCATCATTGTGGCATAAAGCCAACGCAAGGTTAAAGAGGCTGCACGTAAATAAAGCGTGCTCTTGCTTACAAAAAAAGAAACCATGTTTCCTATAGGAAATTTTTGATTGATTGTTTATAAGTCAAAGAGTATGTTACTGACTTGTTAGATAAAGAGATGCGGTTTACCACTTATTGCGGTTAGGGATTTAACAAGGTTTAAGTGGCTTTTCACCCCGTATTGTTGGGGTTGCAATCCAGTTTAAGGATAACTGACACTCTGCTTTGTTGTCGCCTAACGGCTTAACGATAAGGCAGCCACTAAAAAGGAATGACGGAATGTTTAGCCAATCCGTCGGATTATTGGAAGGTCATCTACCATGAATGCCAACGTGAACAAAAGTTACCCCAACCACTGCCTTGAGAGCTTTTTCTCAACCAACCTTGCTGCCACTGATGATGCTGTCTTTGCGGGTATTCAAGCCGAATACGTGCGCCAAAATGAACAAATTGAGCTGATCGCCTCAGAAAACATCGTTTCAAAAGCCGTTATGCAAGCGCAAGGTACTTGTCTCACCAATAAATATGCAGAAGGCTACCCCGGCCGTCGCTATTACGGTGGTTGCGAACACGTTGATACCGTCGAAACCATTGCGATTGAACGTGCAAAATCCCTATTCCATTGTCAATACGCCAACGTGCAGCCGCATTCAGGCGCACAAGCTAATGGCGCGGTGATGCTGGCTTTACTGCAACCGGGTGACACGATTTTAGGTATGTCTCTGGATGCCGGAGGCCACCTCACTCATGGCGCTCGGCCTGCCCTCTCTGGTAAGTGGTTTAATGCAATTCAATATGGTGTCGATAGCACGACCTTAGAAATCAATTATGATGATGTACGCAGCCTCGCGTTAGAGCATCAACCAAAAATGATCATTGCGGGCGGCTCTGCCATTCCTCGCGTGATTGATTTTGCCAAATTCCGAGCCATTGCTGATGAAGTGGGCGCGCTCTTAATGGTCGATATGGCGCATATTGCCGGATTAGTCGCCACTGGTGCTCACCCAAGCCCATTGCCGCATGCCCACGTTGTCACGACCACCACACATAAAACCTTGCGCGGCCCACGAGGCGGTATGGTTTTGACCAACAGTGAAGAGATCAGCAAAAAAATTAACTCGGCGGTTTTTCCCGGCCTGCAAGGTGGCCCGTTAATGCACGTAATTGCGGCCAAAGCGGTAGCACTAGGCGAAGCGTTAGGCCCTGAGTTTCATCGTTATATTGATTCGGTGATCGATAACGCAAAAGTTCTCGCCGAAGTATTGCAAACTCGCGGTTGTGACATTGTGACTGGCGGGACTGACACTCATCTCATGCTTGTTGATCTTCGCCCTAAAGGGCTGAAGGGGAATATCGCCGAACAAGCATTAGAGCGTGCAGGAATCACATGTAACAAAAATGGCATCCCATTTGATACCGAGAAGCCTATGATTACTTCGGGTATTCGTTTAGGTACGCCAGCTGGAACCAGCCGTGGTTTTGGTCGTGAAGAATTCAAACTCATCGGTGAGTGGATTGGCGATGTTCTCGATGGCCTTGTTGTGAGCCCAGAAGGAAACAGTGATGTTGAGCAACGTGTGCGCAAACAAGTTAAAGCGCTGTGCCAACGCTTCCCACTCTACCAATAGCCTTTTTAAATTAAACACAAGTTCAAATCAATACGATACTTTTTTGGAGATAAAGCAATGGACAATACACTGAAGTTTGCAGATAGCCACGAGTGGGTGCGCGACAACGGTGACGGCACAGTGACCATCGGTATTTCTGAGCATGCGCAAGAGATGCTTGGTGACGTCGTGTTTGTTGACCTACCTGAAGTAGATACAGAAATTGATGCTGGAGACAGTTTTTCTCTGGTTGAATCTGTCAAAGCCGCTTCAGATATTTACGCACCGATTACAGGTGTCATCGTTGAAATCAACGAAGAGTTAGAAGATAGCCCAGAACTCATCAACGAAGAACCGTATGAAGGTGGCTGGATTGTGAAAGTGAAGATGTCTGATGCTTCTGAACTCGACAATCTAAAAAATGCAGAAGAGTACCAAAACTCTATCGAAGAAGATTAATTAGCCCATCACGGATCAAAGCTGCCCAGCATGGGCGGCTTTTTTTTAAGGTCGCACACGATCTTTGAAAAGGTAAAGGAAATGACTGAATTACTTCACAGCCCACTGCTTAGCCAGTTAAGTACCGAAAATGAGTTTGTTGCACGCCACAACGGACCCAACTCAGCCGATCAACAAAAAATGCTCAACGCGATTAACGCCGAAAGCTTAGCCGCGTTAATCGAACAAACCGTTCCTGCGCAAATTCGTTTAGAAAGCCCAATGTCCCTTGCTGCGCCTAAAAGCGAAGCCGATATGCTCAGCTCGATGAAAGTATTTGCCAATCAAAACCAGATTAAACGCACGTTCATTGGTCAAGGTTACTACAACACCTTCACGCCGAACGTCATTTTGCGTAACGTACTGGAAAATCCGGGCTGGTATACGGCTTACACGCCCTACCAGCCAGAAATCTCTCAAGGTCGTTTGGAGTCGCTGCTTAACTACCAACAAATGGTGATGGATTTAACAGCAATGGATATTGCCAACGCGTCGCTGCTCGATGAAGCAACGGCCGCTGGCGAAGCAATGACACTGTGTAAACGCGCAGGAAAAAGCAAAAGTAACGTCTTTTTTGTGGCGGACGATGTTCATCCACAAACCATTGAAGTAGTAAAAACTCGCGCTGAATTTATCGGTTTTGAGGTACAAATCGGCGCACTCGACTCATTGCCTGAACAAGATGTGTTTGGCGCGCTGCTGCAATACCCAAGCACCACAGGTGAAGTGCGTGATTTAAGCGACCTGATTGCTAAAGCGCAAGCCAATAAAATCTTGGTTACTGTTGCCACGGATTTACTGGCCAGCACCTTGCTGAAACCAGCAGGTGAAATGGGCGCGGATGTCGTGATTGGCTCGGCTCAACGTTTCGGTGTCCCTATGGGTTACGGCGGCCCACACGCCGCCTTTATGGCCACGCGTGAAGCGCACAAACGCACTATGCCCGGCCGCGTGATCGGCGTGTCGATTGACGCCAAAGGTAACCCAGCACTGCGCATGGCAATGCAAACTCGCGAGCAGCACATTCGCCGCGAAAAAGCGACCTCGAACATCTGTACCGCGCAAGCCCTGCTGGCTAATATGGCCTCGTTTTATGCGGTCTATCATGGCGCAGAAGGGTTGCGCACCATTGCGCGCCGTACTCATCATATGACAGCAATTCTAGCGGCAGGCTTAACTCAAGCGGGCTACGAATTGGTGCACAACAGCTTCTTTGACACGATTACCTTAAAGAGTGCCGCTCAAACTCAAGCGCTCTACGCAAAAGCGCAACAAGCCGACATCAACTTACGCCGCTTTGATGACCAATTGGGCATCAGTTTGGATGAAACCACCACCACAGCTGATCTTAAAGCCCTGTTTGCGGTTTTCGATATTAAGCAATCGGTAAGCGCGCTGTCGGCAGAAATCGCCGCCAACGAATTTGCAGCGATTCCAGAACAGTGCCGTCGTCAATCTCGCTTCCTAACGCATCCTGTGTTCAACACCTATCACAGCGAAACGCAAATGATGCGTTATTTGAAAAAACTTGAGAATAAAGACTTTTCATTAACTCACGGCATGATCCCGCTTGGCAGTTGCACCATGAAACTGAACGCCGCAGCCGAGATGATCCCTGTCACTTGGCCAGAATTTGGTTCAATCCACCCATTTGCACCGAAAGAGCAAGCCGCAGGTTACGCTGCTCTCGCTAAGGATTTAAAAGAAAAGCTCTGTGAAATCACAGGCTATGATGCCTTCTCGCTACAACCAAATTCTGGTGCTTCTGGCGAATATGCAGGACTTGTAGCGATTCAGCGCTACCACAAAAGCCGTGGTGAAGAGCACCGTAACGTCTGCTTAATTCCGAGCTCAGCACACGGCACCAACCCTGCAACCGCTTCAATGGTTTCGATGAAGGTGGTGGTCGTGAAATGTGATAATAACGGCAACGTTGATATCGCAGACCTCGCAGACAAAATTGAGAAGCATAAAGAGAACCTCTCTAGCATCATGATCACTTATCCTTCAACGCACGGCGTTTACGAAGAACAAGTTAAAGAAGTGTGTAACATGGTTCACGCCGCAGGCGGCCAAGTTTACCTTGATGGTGCCAACATGAACGCGCAAGTTGGTTTGACCAATCCAGGCTTTATTGGCTCTGATGTTTCTCACCTCAACCTGCACAAAACATTCTGTATTCCACATGGCGGCGGCGGCCCAGGTATGGGGCCGATTGGTGTAAAATCTCACCTAGCGCCTTTCCTACCGGGACATATTGAAGGGGGAGTTGAAGGCAGCGATCACGCAGTATCTGCGGCCGATTTAGGCAGCGCTTCTATTTTACCTATCTCATGGGCTTATATTGCCATGATGGGTGCAGAAGGCTTAACCACGGCTACTCAAGTCGCTATTTTAAATGCTAACTATGTGATGGAAAGACTGCGCCCACACTACCCTATTCTTTACCGTGGTAGTAACGGCCGCGTAGCGCACGAATGCATTATTGACATTCGTCCGCTTAAAGAAGCGACCGGTATCAGCGAAGAAGATATTGCTAAACGTTTGATGGATTATGGCTTCCACGCACCGACGATGTCATTCCCTGTTGCTGGCACCTTGATGATTGAACCAACCGAATCGGAAGACTTAGCCGAATTGGATCGCTTCTGCGAGGCGATGATTGCGATTCGCGCCGAAATGGAGAAAGTTCAATCAGGCGAATGGCCATTAGCCGACAACCCGTTAGTGAATGCGCCGCATACACAATCGGATCTCGCAAGTGATGCATGGGCTCACCCATATTCTCGTGAAACGGCTTGCTTCCCATCCGCTCATACTAAGGCATCAAAATACTGGCCAACCGTGAGCCGTGTCGATAACGTATACGGTGACCGTAACCTTGTCTGCTCATGCCCAAGTATCGATAACTACCAAGAGTAGGTGCTAACGTTGATAGCTCGTCGTCACAATTTATGATCATCTTTTAGGTTGTGACTGACTTTATTATCAATATTAAATAATAAAGGCGAACTGAGAAGTTCGCCTTTTTGTTAGGCTGTAAAACGATTTTTGGACAAAGGTAAGTTACGAAGTGCCCACAGTGAAGGTTCTGGACAAAACTGTTTTAGCAAACTTCATCCATTATCATAAATGACATACACCCAACGCTCACGAAACTAATTCCCTCTTATCGTGGAGAACCACACTTAATACGACTTCAGGTCGTACGGACAGAAATGGGGTTACCGACACGAACTATTTCCACTAAATTCGCATAATTTAAACTATAAAGAATATAGGAAATAGCTTCAACCTCGAGAGTTTCACCTAATGATCTTCTTGAAGTTGGCTATTGAAAACAAATTATTCAGAAAATATTTAGTCCAAAGATATCTTTAACATCAAAAAGTACTTCCGTTGTTTTATCTCTAGAGATTTTGCTTCCCTTCACTAAAATATCAACCAGTTGAGCCTTATCACTTAAAAACTCAGCTCTTCTTTCCCTTATTGGTCTGAGCATATCTTGTAAGCATTCCTCTAATACTTTTTTTGTTGTTCCATCTCCAAGTCCGCCACGTTGATAATGTTCTTTTAGTTGGTTGATATGATTTTGATCAGGGTGAAATGCATCGAGGTAAGTAAATACGATATTGCCTTGAATAGCACCAGGATCTTCGATTCTTAGGTGGTTAGGATCGGTATACATAGACTTTACTGCAGCAGAGATCTCTTTTTCAGTAGCGCCAAGATTAATGGTATTTCCCATCGTCTTAGACATCTTATTTTTACCATCTGTGCTAGGTAAACGTGATGCGTTGCTTAACAAGGGTCTACACTCGTTCAAAACGATTCGTCCTGCTAATAAATTAATCTTTCTAACTATCTCATTAGTTTGTTCAAGCATTGGCAACTGGTCATCCCCAACTGGAACCAATGTTGCGTTAAAGCCAGTAATATCAGCTGCTTGAGATACAGGGTAGATTAAAAAACCAGCCGGAATTGATCGTTCAAAGCCTTTGCTTTGTATTTCACTTTTGACCGTTGGGTTTCGCTCTAATCGACTGATTGTCACAAGATTGCTGTAGTACATAGTCAATTCAGCAAGAGCAGGGAGTTGTGATTGAAGACAAATTGTAGTTTTACAGGGATCGATACCAACAGCGAGATAATCCGCGACGACATTAAGAATATTAGATGATACTTTCTTCGGATTGTGAGCATTATCAGTAAGACCTTGCATATCAGCAACAAGAACTGTTTGCTCGTGAATATCTTGTAAAGCGACCCGTTGTTTTAAAGAGCCGACATAATGCCCCAGGTGCAATGGGCCAGTAGCTCTATCGCCAGTTAAAATTACTTCCGATTTTTCAGTGTATTGACTTGTATTCATTCATATATCTCCTAGTAAAAATAGATCGCTACTGGAGATACAAAAGAAATTACAGTCTCAGCTACCTTCCAGCAGCTTAAGAATGTAAAAATTCCGCGCCGCTCTAAATAGAGCGCCACCAGAAAAATAATGACGAAGGCGTTGAAATGTTTTTCATTTTTGCAACTTATCAACAATTCTTTTGAAAATCAACTTTATAGAAGAGCGGTTTCTTATCGATAAACTTAGGTAAACACAGTTATCAGAGAAGGAAATTGAAACGCTTTAATAAAAGTAGTGGGTTGCCTAATGTATAATCAAATGATTCTCTGCGCCCCTTGCCCTTGCTGATTAAGATTGTCTTCTGGATTAATTAGGTGACATTTCTTCATACTCAGGCAGCCACATCCGATACATCCTGAAAGATTGTCTTTTAATAATTGGATTTTTGCTATTTTATGGTCGAGGTCTTGCTGCCATTTATTTGCAACTCTCTCCCAATCTCGCTTTGTGGCCGCTTGATTCATTGGTAAGGTGCTTAACTCTTTTGCTATTTCTTCTAATGTAAACCCTACAGATTGAGCCACTTGAACGAGTGCAATTCTACGTAGCATCGAAGGTAAATAACGGCGTTGATTACCATTGGTTCGAAAGGAAGCAATTAAACCTTTAGCTTCATAAAAGCGTAAAGCCGATGCTGCTACACCACTACGTTCGGCTAGATGTCCAATAGTTAGATAATCATTTCTGCTCACAGTTATTTCAACTTTTGTCAAATTATCGCTTTACTTCAAGTTAACTTGAACTTTTATACTCCTGCTTACTTTTGAATTCAACGTATAAAAGGTCATTATTATGCTAAAACTAAAGCCAGTCTTCCATAATCCACCAGAGATTTTTAATCCAACACCATTTGGTTTTTGTCATACAGTGAAGGCACCAAGCAAAGGAGAGCTAGTTTACATTTCGGGCCAAAGTGGTGGTGAAGGTATTGAACATAAGCTTAGTAGTGATTTTCTTCATCAGACTTGCATTTTATTATCAAACCTAGAGATTGCGCTTAATGCCCATGAGCTTAGTTTTGAGGATGTTCTAAAGATCACTGTCCTTATTGTTGATCATGATAGTGAAAAGCTGAATATTTGGAGTAAAGAGATGCAAGAACGTTGGCCGTTAGATACGTTGCCCGCAAGCACCTTAATTCCAGTACCTAAGTTAGCTCTTGACGGCATGCTAATTGAGGTTGATGTTATTGCATTTAAGTCAGCTTGACTATAGCACTATATTTAAGAGCTCTTTTTTGACACCGAAAGCTTATTGATTGTATTGGGATTTTACTATGCTTAAAAACTACTTAACTCTGCTCGCCATTGGGCTGATTTGGGGATCACAATTTATTTTTCAAGAGAATGCACTAGAGGCATTCAATCCAGTATGGATAGGTACATTGCGTGCAATATTCGGTGCAATCACTTTGTTTATTATCTGTCGGGTCATGCGAATTAGTAGTGATAGTAAACAGTGGCTACTTTATGCTGTCATTGGTTTACTTGAAGCAACGATTCCTTTCATTCTTATACCTTTTGCTCAAAAAGAGTTGAGCAGTTCAGTAACAGCGATATTAATGGGTACACTACCTTTTTATGCACTGCTTCTTGCTCCTGTGTTTATAAAGAATGCTAGGATTAGTAAAGGTAATCTGCTAAGTGTCATCGTGGGTTTTAGTGGTTTAGTTGTCCTTTTTTACCCAGATTTAATGTCAACATCTTCGAGAGTTAGTCTCATTAGCATCCTAGCAGTATTATTTGCTGCGATATGCTTTGCTATTGCTTTGCTCCTGCTCAACCGAGTTAAAGAAGAACATCCCCTGATAGTGGCAAGAAATGTTCTTTTTATGGGGAGTATTCAATTAATTATAATTTCTCTCACCACAACGATGACACTGACACAAAAATCGCCACCTTTGAGCGCCTTTACTGCTGTGATCTATCTTGGTGTGATGTGTGCGGGAGTGGTTTATTATCTCTACATGATGAGTATCAAGAACGCAGGCGCTGTTTTTACTTCGATGACTAATTATCTTGTGCCTGCGATAGGCGTATTAATCTCCGCGCTGGTTACTAATGATAGTATTCAGACTACATCATGGCTGGCTCTTGGGATCATTTTATCTGCTCTTCTAATGAATCAAATGGCTGCAAAGCATGACCAGAAAATGCAGTCAGAGCCTTTGGAATAGATATAGAGCCGTGAATAAAAAATGGACCATAATAATTCACAGTCAATAGAGGGGCAGACTGAGCGCTAGTAATGATCCATTACAATGTGGTTCTTATATAATTGTAATCTTCATATTAGTTCCTTTTTAAAAGTAAATTATTAGCTTTATCAGATGACGAATTTGTACGAGGGGCTGCCAAAGCGATAGCAACTAGGACAAACATTGCCCCTAATAATTGAAGCCAAGTTAAGGTTTGATCGAGAATGAGATAAGCCAACACACATGCAGATACGCTACTGAGAAAACCGAGAAAAGAAACGGTAACCGGTGGCAGCTTTTCTATTCCTCGAAACCATAAGGAGTAGCCTAAAATTGCGCCTATTACACTCAGATACAGATATCCAATATAATTTGACAAACTTAAATGTTCAGGAAGCCCTTCAACCCATAAGGCCACTGGCAGCAGCATGAATCCACCAAAAAGCAGTTGCCAACCGGTGAAACTCAATAAAGTTATCTCTCTAGGTCTTTCCCATTTTTTTGTTAATACAACCCCAGAAGCCATACTTAATGTACCAATAAAAGCAACAACAACTCCTAATAAATTGATCTGTACAGCACTGTTGATGACCAGCAAGACAATACCTGAGATTCCAACCACACTAGCCCAAATTTGACGCGATGATAGCTCTGATTTTAGCCACTTCCAGCTTAGTAGGAGTACGAACATAGGCTGGATAGACATCACTATCGACGCCATCCCCCCAGGTAGATAAGTCGCAGCAAAGAATAGACAGTAGAAAAACAAGCCAATATTTAAAAAGCCAAGTAACGCAAGACGGCTCAGCCACTTGCTATCAGGTAACGTCTTGCTAATTAAGACTAGAAACAAACCTGCCGGCAAAGCTCGAATTGTTGATGCGAGCAACGGCGACTCCGCTGGCAACAACTCAGTGGTAACAATATAAGTACTTCCCCAGACAATCGGCGCTATAGCGGTTAAACCGATTGTCCTTATCTGATGTAATCCTTTCATAATGATTCCTTAAAATTAAAAATATCTCTTGTGAAAGATACTTTCTTTAAAGTAATAGATGTTTAACTTACGATCAAGTATCTTTTTAGTAAGATATTTATAGGAGAGATAAAATGTCATTGGATAATGTCGATTCCATTTTGATTCAGTGGAAAAGTGTCAGACCCGATCTGGACTGTTCTTCTATGGGAGTCATTGGACGTTTACGTCGAACCAGTAATGTCTGGAAGAATAAAATGGATAAGGTGTTTAAAGAACATGGGTTAAGCAGCATCGAGTTCGATATTTTAGCAACGATGCGTCGAAGCGATCCTTCCGGTATTACACCAACAGAGTTATATAAGACACTCATGCTTTCTTCAGGCGCTGTAAGTACGCGTTTAGATCAGTTAGTAAAAAAAGGATTGGTAGGGCGTATTTATAGCGAACACGACCGGCGAAGCTGCAAAGTCACTTTGACCTCAAAAGGTGTTAAGTGTGTTGATACTGCGTTAAACGATCATGTTGAAAACATGGATAAAATGCTGAATGTATTGACTAAAAAAGAACAAGATCAACTTGCCGATTTACTACGCAAGGTATTGATTTATGAGGAAAACGAATAAAGAGAATTTTGGGGGTTGTAGTGGATATCACATGTTTCAGCAAACTATATCGCTCATCATAACTAGCATACTCTCAACGCTCACGAAACTAATCCCCTCCCCTTCAAGGGGAGGGGTGTTTCTTGGTTGGTTGCTAGCAGCACCCCCTCCTAACCTCCCCCTGAAAGGGGGAGGAACATAATGGGGCAAAAGTGTGTTGACGGCTCGCTAATCACTCTACTCTGAAACACACTCCAAATGGTAAACGTTAATGCATTCATTCAAAGTTATAACTTTACGACCTCACTGTAACCCTTTGATTTTTATCAAACTACATACCGACTGATAAATTCTCCAACACCTTATCGATGTTTTCTGTACCGTTAGGCTTCAAACTCCTACAATGCAAGGCAGAGGGTCGGTGAAGGCTAAACTTTCACTTTTACATATTGAATACTCAACAATGCATTTGATTGCATTGGTACCGTCATCATTCAAAAGGAATAGTATGTTGAGCAAAGGATGGATATTGCTTGCCGCCGCAATCATCAGTCAGGGAGCATGGGCACTCGCTCCTTGCGGGACAGACAGTGGCATAGGGGACTGGTGCAGCCTGGATATTAATCAGCTACACCCCACTCAGGCCGGGGTTGGTCAACAACAAGTTGATAAAACACAAGCCAAACTGGCGACAAAAAGCCCAGCACAACTTAAAAAGTACATGAAAAAGAAAAAGATTCCGGTAATCGTAGATGCTGATGGCCAGTATTGGTTGGTTGACCGACATCATCTGACTAAGGCGCTTTGGCAGCAAGGTGTGAAAGAGGTGACCGTCCACATCCTTGCTCACCTCGACAACAAGGAGAATTTTTGGCAAGACATGCAAGGCAACCACTGGACATGGCTGCGCGATGAAAAAGGAGCCCCGCTAACTCCCGATCAATTACCTGTACACATAAGTAAGCTACCCGACTACCCCTACCGCTCTTTGGCAGGTGAACTACAAGATGCCGGTTATTACAGCAAGCATGAACAGGTTTATTTTGTTGAGTTTGCTTGGGCTAGCTGGCTTGGGGAGCAAATGAATTGGGTGCCGGTCAATGCGAGTACGCTCCCAGAACGACTCGAACAAGCTGCACAACTGGCATGTAGCTCAGCCGCTAAGGCTCTGCCTGGTTACCCCGGAGAACAGTGTTCAACTATGCGCCACCTCATCAACACGGCAAACTAAGGTTCTATCGCAAAGCGAGATTTAAATAAGACTCATCATTTTGAAGATACAATTAGCCTGCGAGCGAACAAATAGCTCGTAGGGCGTTGTTCGATAAGATGAATATGTATTTTGTTACAAATCGCCCTCTTGTCTTGTGGTTCAGTCAATGATTTACTGTCGCTTCCTTAGCAACAGAGGCTTTTATTGACAATGGACGACCCCTTCAGGCGACCAATATTTACTGATCCCCCCCTTCACCGTGCCCCCTTATTTAAGGAGGCCACATGTTAGAACTCTTCCTACTACCCGAAACTTGGGCGATATTTGCCACACTGCTTGCTTTAGAAGTGGTTCTTGGCGTTGATAATGTAGTGTTCATTTCCGTCTTGTGTGAACGGCTCCCCGTTCAGCAGCGGCCGCTTGCGCGTAACTTAGGCATTTTGTTAGCGGTTATCGCTCGGATTGGTTTGGTTTTTTCTATCAGTTGGCTGATGTCGTTAACTGCACCGATAGTCGTTTGGTTTAGCAACGAATTATCTGGACGAGATTTTATCCTCATCTTCGGCGGTGCTTTTCTGTTATTCAAAGCAGCAAAAGAGTTGTGGAACTGGCTAATGCCTGATGAGCATTCACATACAACGACAGTGAGTGCTGGCCTTGCGGTCGTGTTACTGCAAATTGTCGCGGTTGACGCGGTATTTTCCATGGATTCGGTAATCACTGCGGTGGGTCTAACTAACGACATTCCTATCATGGTCGCGGCCATTTTAGCGTCTGCGGTGATCATGATATTAACCGCAGCGCGCATTAACGCCTTAGTCACCCGTTATCCGGGTTTTAAAACGCTGGCATTACTGTTTTTAATGATGCTGGGCGGTTTGTTAATCGCGGAAGGTGTTGAGCTGCACATCAATAAAGGCTACGTCTATTTTGCGATGGCGTTTGGTTTGGCAATGGAGATTTGTCATATTCAATGGGCGAAGAAACAAGCAATCCAGATTAAGCAGCTACGTCCGTTAAAGCTATATACGTCTACGTCAAAGCTAAATACGTCAAAACCATATTCGTTAAAAAGGCCCATGCCTTTGCTAAGGTCAAAGTCCTCAGCACATTGAAGAGATAATTGATATCAGGAGGGCGAACAGCAACGTCGCCCTTTCTTCTATCCGAATACTATTGACGTTAAGCTAATTTACGCACACTAAATTGGCTCATTAACGCTTTTAAATCATTGGCTTGCTGTGATAAATCATTACTAGCGTTAGCGGTTTCTTCTGTGCTCACTAATACTTTGTCGCCTGAATCACGAATACCTAACAAATTTTGGCTGACTTCTTCAGCACTCACGGCTTGTTGCTCGCTGGCGGAGGCGACTTGCAAGTTCGATTGCATCAGTTCGTCTAACGCTCCCGCTATCGAATAGAGCTGAGCTTTTGCACTATCGACGAGTGTTGATGATTCGCTGATCTGCTGGTCATTATCTTCTATCGATTTTGCAGCAATTTGAGCTTTATTCACCAACACTTGGATCAAACTGCTGATTTCATGAGTCGCTTCTTGGCTGCGAGACGCCAAAGCGCGCACTTCATCAGCCACAACCGCAAATCCTCTTCCTTGTTCACCCGCCCTTGCCGCTTCAATTGCAGCGTTGAGTGCCAACAAATTGGTTTGCTCTGAAATCGAATCAACCACTGAAACGAAATTCTGAATTTTATGTGTGCTGTCTTGTAACTCTAAGATCATTTTCTGTGAGTTAGCCGCGTTAATCACCAATTGATGGGAGATTTTTTGTGTCACATCCGTCGTCTCACAAGCCGCTTTAACGCTGTTATCTGCACGAGTAGTCGACTCCGCGGCACCTTCAGCATTACTCGCCACTTCTGTAATCGTTGATGCCATTTGCTCCATTGCAGCCGCAACTTGCTGAGTGCTCTCTTGCTGTACAAGCATCGCTTTACGGTTATTCTCTGCCAACACATTTAATTCCGTCACCAGCCCTGCAATGCTGTTTGCTCTTTGAATCACCTCACCAACGGTTTTACTCAACGAGTCCGCCATGGTGTTCATACTTTGCGTCAACTGGCCGATCTCATCTTTTGACTCTGGCACAATGTGCTGATCAAAATGACCATTTGCCATTTTAGCCGCTATATTTCTCACTTTTAGCACAGAGCGAACAATTTGACGGCTGAGTAACGTCCCCATAACAAGGCCAAGAATTATCGAAACGACAGCTAATGTTATTGTGCCCTGCAATGCTCTGTGTTCTTCATCCTCAGTAATGAGAATAGAGGTTGCTGTTTTTTGCTCTAAATCGCGTAGAAAATGTTCAATTTCGGTATTAAATGACTTTTGCATATTTTCTAGTGCGAGTGCTTGCGGCGCAAGTTGTTCTACTGGCTCATTACTATTTAAGCGCTTGAGTAATTGAAATAATGCCACCTCATACTGGTGATAAGAACGTTCTAACGCTTCAAATGTTTGGTATCGGTTTTGGCTCTCTTGATCAACACCCTTCGCTTGACGATGCTTCTTTGCATCACTAAGTATTTGCTTCGCTTGTGTCAATTCAGACTCCAACACTTTTGCGATGTTTTCTGTCTTCTGAGTAAGGTCTTTCAGCGCTTGTGAGTTGCCTTCGACAGGGATTTTAGCCAGTCGAAAAGCCTTTTCTAACACGATCGAGCTTTCCAACTGTTTGATGGTGATATCCGACGTCAACCGGATTAAAGGAGTACTTTCATCCGCGATTTCTTCAATTTCAAGCGCAATACGATTCATTTTTACAGCGCTAAAGCTTGCAACACCAACAATTAGGCACAGCATTAGCGTAATTAGCGAAATCATTTTTTGGGTAATCGATAAGTCTTTAATCCACTGCATAAATGCGCTCTCCAAACACAATCATTAAAGCCATTCGTTTATATGAATATTGTTATGCTGTTAAAGATAGTTGAGTAAAACCTAAAACACACTATTTCTAATACTAAGTAACTAGAGGTCATATCTGTTCAAGCGAGTAGAAAACTCTGCTTTTACTTATCAGTCAGTGTGTTAAAGACAAAGCCCGAACGCTTGGGTTCAGGCTTTAAGATAGGGAACAAGGTCTACGGCGTTAGATGTGCTCTACACATTCACGAGCAATTACCAGCTCTTCATTGGTTGGGTTTATATTCGTATCGCATCTGCTAACAGGAATTTGGACAATAGGTTGCCAGTGATTTTGCTAATTTATCTATTCATAAATAAGCTCTGGTATTGAAAACTGGCTACTAGCTACCGACTAATATCTCAAAATAATCCGCAGTCCTCACCACCATCCCCTCACTTCTGCCACTGTTGGCGAAAAATTCGAACACGGCCACTTGACCTGTCTACTACTCCATAGTTCATACTCTCGACATACAAACAACATCTAGGTCAAATCTCACATGTATTTGATTTCGGAACTGGCAGCAAAGGCGGGTATATCTCGCACCACCTTACTCTATTACGAGAAGTTAGGGCTGATTAACGGTCAGCGCCTTGACAATGGATACCGCTATTACAGCGAAAACGATTTGCAGCGACTGATGTTGATTCAACAACTTCAAAGCGCAGGACTCTCATTGAAAGAGTGCAAACAATGCTTGGACGCCAAATTAAGCCGAAGCTTATTGGAAAATCGGCTCCAGCAACTCAACCATGAGATTGATAAAAAAATCCACGCTCGTGAGTTGCTACTGGCATTACTTGGGGAACGCCCTCAAAGAGAGTTACACCATTCTCTGAGTCAAAGTGCGCCTAGCGCTTACTTAAACTGGTTAAGTACGCAGGGTTACAGTGAAAAAGAAGCGCTCAGATTAAAGTGGTTATCAAAAGATATGAACGAACACGAGAATTACATGAAAGACTTTATGACGGTCTTTGCAACATTAGAAAGATGGGGGCCAGGGAGTCACAAGGACTCGTTAAAAGCGATTTCGTTGATGTCGCCCCAAACAATGACCGATATTTTAGACATTGGTTGTGGTACGGGCACCTCAACATTACTGCTAGCCGGTAACAGTACCGCGCACATTACCGCCGTGGACAACGAGCCTATTGCCATCGAACAGCTCAATAAAAAAATCCAAAACGCACAGTTACATGAGCGAATTTCTCCTGTTTGTGCCTCCATGACGGAACTGCCTTTTCAGGCAAAGAGTTTTGATGCCATTTGGGCGGAAGGCTGCGTCTATATTATGGGAATGGAGAACGCACTAAAACAATGGAAGCCGCTGTTAAAAGATAATGGCGTGTTGATGGTGAGTGACTTGGTGTGGCTGACTGACTCTCCCGACGAAGAGACAAAACAGTATTGGCTGGCAGACTACCCAGACATTCAATCGATACCTAAACGGCTCGCTCTGTTCAAAAAGCATGGCTACGATGTGATCGAACACTTCTCATTGGGCGTCGATGCATGGCAAAACTACTGGCAACCGCTGCAAGACCGAGTTGAGGAATTACAAGCTGTTATGCCTGCGTCCCAAGCATTGCTGGACATTAACAAAGAGATTTCGATTTATGAGCGATTTGCCGAAAAAGACTTTACCTATCAGTACTTTATTTTAAAACTTGCAAACTAGAGATAGATATATGAAATACGCTTTGTACAAACAAGAACAAGCTCAAGAAATCATTACACTGCTCAATGACACATTTTCGGATTCAGAAGGTAAAGAAGAAGGTGCATTAATTGCGAAACTCGTGGAAGACTTGCTCACTTTACCAACCAAAGATGAGGATCTTTATGTGTTTATTGCACAATCTTTAGTTGGTGGAGTGATCCCTCACGTTGCGGGTAAACCAACATGTTTACCCGCCCTCGACAATCCCTATTATTGGTAGGTGGTGAACATGAACGCTCCTTCATTACTAGAGTTAGGTATGCGACCTTTTTTCCAGCAGCAACTGACTTTAGAAGAGTTAGAGAACGGCTCGCTCGGTCGAATCATCGAACATCATAAATCTGACGTTGTTTTGATGAGTGACAACGGGACGTTGCGATTGAATCTCCCGCCGAAACTCGAAGCGGTATGCGTGGGCGATTGGATTGTGTTCGATCACGAGCGAATACTTCGTGTGCTCGAAAGACAATCCTTATTCCAGCGAAAAGCGGCTGGCAGCACTCTCAAGCGACAGCTAATCGCAGCCAACATTGATTGTGTTTTTATCGTCAGTTCATTCAATGAAGATTTCAGCTTAAATCGCATTGAGCGTTATTTGGCTTTGGCCAATGAAGCGGGTGCTCAAGCGGTGATTGTGCTGACAAAAGCCGATTTATGCCCTGATCCTGATGATATTCGTGAGCAAGTACAAAAGCTTGACCCGCTATTGAGCGTTCACTGTGTTAACGCGTTGGATAGCCAAGACGTTTCTGTATTGGAAAATTACTGTCAGAAAGGCAAGACCATTGCGTTTCTCGGCTCATCGGGTGTCGGGAAATCAACACTGGTCAATAGCTTACTTGGTCGCCATGAAATGGAAACTGGCCATATTCGTGAACAAGACAGCAAAGGTCGCCATACCACTACCCATCGTGCGATTAAATGGTTACCCAGAGGTGGTCTGTTGATGGACATGCCAGGAATGCGAGAGTTACAACTGAGTGATGTCAAAGAAGGGATTCAACTCACTTTTGCAGATATTGAATCACTCGCTTCTCAATGTCGTTTCAGTGACTGCCTGCATGAGAATGAACCGTGTTGTGCGGTCAGAGAAGCAGTAGAAAGAGGAGAACTATCCTCTAGGCGATTAGATAATTACAAAAAGCTATTACGCGAAGAGGCTCACAACAGTGCGACGTTAGCGGAGAAAAGAGCGAAAGACCGTGCGTTTACTAAGATGGTGAACTCCGTTCAGGAGAAAGCTCGCTCAGCTAAAAAGTTTCGATAACCATTTAAAGAATCATCATTAATCACAAACCATTGGCTCTGTTGATCATCTAATCAAAGTACTTCTCTATACAGAAAAATATTACTTTTAGTAAGGCAAAATCGTATTAACAAAGTGTGAATGAGTATTTACCCTAACCAGTAACGGGACATCAACAACCCAGCACTAACCTCGCTAACTTAGATGCAAAAAAATGAATTGCAGAAGTCAATAGAATTAGTAATGGGTGTGTCGCCGTGCACATCCTTAGCTATGGTCTATCCAACATATGAGCACAAAAAAGCGAGCACCAAAATCGCTTTTATCTATTTGATTTTAAATGTAATTATAGCAACTCAACCGACTGTTAGGCGATCGCGAATTCTTCGTTAGTTGGGTTTCCATTAGTATCGTATCCGCTAACAGGGATTTGGACGTAACTTTGTCAGGACTTCTTCTAATTTAGCGATCCTGAAATAACTTTTAGTATCCCAAAATGTAGAGCGGCACCAGTGCCGAAAATGAAAGGTTTTGGACAGTTTCGCGCATATCAAATATGTCGGGCATGCCAACAATTTGCATATTAATGCTATAGATATGTATATCTACTTTCATAAGGGCATATCCATCAAAACTTAAGGTATCGTTGGCCTATTGTTCGGCTAAAAAATCCTTTAAAGCCTCGATATCAATAATTTTCAAATAACCTTCGTCTTTTACGATTAGTTTTTTATCAATCAAGACCTTAATCGCCCTACGATAAACACGACCCGATGTACCAAATCTTTCAGCCTCTTGAGAGAATGTGCTAAAGGCGTCAAGTACTACACTGTTTTTATTCCTCAGCAAAAGATCATTGGCAATGTTATGAGTGATGGAATGTAGGAGACGATTGGTGTAAATATCCATTGAGTCTTGGTAGTCAAACGATAAAGCCGATGCAAAAAACATCGTAAACTCCGGGCGTTGGATCAGGAGCTTTTCAAGCTTTTGGGCAGAAAGAAAATCTATATCCATCCCTTCATCATCAGCAATGATATTCCACTGACAGGGCGTTTTAGTAAAAAATTCCATTTCGCCCAGAACTTGATGATCACAATCTACTTTACCTAGCTGAAATCGACGCCCGTTTGAGGCAATGATATTTACCGAAATTCGACCTCGGGGAACAATAGCAAGCAAATCCATTTCTTGCCCTTGTTCAAGAATGGCATCTCCTTTATGAAAATACCTCGACTCAGTGATGCACTCGGAGATGGCTTCTTTAAACTCATCAAAGTGCTTGTCAAGATACAAAGAAAATCGATTCAAAGTGTACGGTTGTAGTTGCATTCTTTCATTCCACTTAACGATATCTGACGACTATACTATAGGCGCTTCATCGCGCGGATAATTCAAAAAAATGCAAGAAAGGGAGCATTAATTAACTGCTCCCGAATTGATCTATCTAGGATTGTTCGCTAAGAGCGTTCAATGCGGCCTTGAAGCCAGCGACTTCACCTTTCATCATTGAATCATTTGAGTCAACATACTCATTAATCCCCTCTTTTACATCCTGCTCATATAAAACAACATTGTTTAATATTGAGGCGACTTTAAGCCCTCTCAGTCTACCGACTGTAAGTAGTGCCGATGTCTCCATATCTGCACCTAACACACCTTTATTGTTCCAGTACCGACAAATATCATTTTCTTCATCAGTATAAAAACTATCGTTGGAACGAATAATCCCACTATGGAATCGATGCCCAGTACTACTTAGGTTTTTTCTCAGGCTTATAATGATATCTATGTCCGAAATTGCTGGATACTCACTACTCACGTATGCTTTGGAGCCTCCTTCATTTCGAACTGCGGCTTCAACGAGTATTAAGTCCCCTAATGCAATATTTGGTTGCAAAGCCCCCGCTGAACCTACTCGGATAATGTACTTTGCTCCACAGCTTCGAAGCTCCTCCAAAGCAATAATCATCGATGGAGCCCCAATGCCAGTACTACAGATAGTGAATTTTTGTCCTTTGTAGGTACCATTAATTAGACGATACTCCCGGTTTTCTGCTACCAGCACAGAATCTTCCAGCAGCGATGCAATTCGATTGACTCGGTCAGGCTCCCCACAGACTATAACTTTTTCAGAGACCTGTGTGCTATCAACACAAATATGAGGCTGTTTATTCATGCAGTAACCTTTTTTTGAGTCACAGAACTTTGCTTATTCTTTTCTGCTGTTCTAATCCACTGACGTGTACCATTGGCTGCAATGAATAGCAAAATTGCATACTCGATAGATAGCGCGTACACGCCCTGAGCTGCATAGATACCTATGCTAATAACGTTTACGACAACCCATAGAATCCAGTTTTCTACATACTTACGTGTCATTAGCACCTGAGCAATAACAGACAACACAGTCATTATTGCATCCCAGAATGGAAAAGCGTCAGGTTCTAATACTGGTTCTGCGATGCCAGCGCCAAATAGGTTCATAAAACTCACAGAGATGCTTGCCAACGCGAAAAAGAACGGGTCAATGAAAAGCGTAAGCAGCCCGATCGCTAGCACTGAAGTACCAGCAAGAAACACCAGTTTCTGTTTATCTAGCCACCTTACTTCTAGCATATCCCCATCGGATGAAGTTGGTCTCGTCCATGCGTACCAGCCATATATGTTCATGCAGAAGAAAAACAGTTGAAGAAGCAAAATGCCGTATAGCTGAATCTGGTAAAAAATGATTGCAAAAAGAGTTACATTTACCAGTCCAAATGCGTAGTTGATTGTTTTCTCCTTGCTCGCATGCCAAATGCAAAGCAGACCAAATATAGTTCCTACTGCTTCAATCCAAGACATGGCATAGCCACCTCCAATTGGAAAGTTAATAAGCGTGTTATTTATATCAAAGAATTCTAAAAAAAACATAATGTCGTTCCGTGGTTGCTCTAAGTTGAGGTTAATCTTAATGTTGGTTCGTGTTGCGAGCAGAGGACATATGTCCCCCTAACACAGTGTATGGTTCAAAATTTTAAAAGATTATTGAGAAATAGAACAATGAGTTCAGATTTGATAGCTGATTGGCTACTAGCCACAATGTGGATTCAATCACTACAGAATGAACAACCCACTTAACGAATAGCTATGCAGTGTGCGCGTAAAGGAAGTACTATTCAAAGTGAAAGCTTTTGGGAGAAACCGTGCATCGATGCTGCGCAGTCTGTCATTAGTAAAGGTCGGGCTCTTTTCTGGCTTGGATTATCAGCGTTCTTTTGCGCAAGCTTAAAAAGGAGCATAAATTTGTTAGCCAGAGGCGAGTTGAATAAGCTCATCTTTGAGCAACTTAACTTAAGTAGTTACGTTATGCTGTAGGCCTTTATTGTTCATCTTATACGTTATGACTAAATCGCAATTTAACAATCTACTCGCTGACTCTATTTCTTCTCTGAAATCACCGAGTTTTACGCCTAATCTAATGGCTTTCATCGCTTCTCTAGTGAATTATGACTGTGCGGTAATTCTCGGCCTGCGTACAGATAAACATCCCATTTATCTTTATGATTCCATTAAAAATAATCGAGAATTACTTTTTGACCGTTACCTCACTTCTGCATTTCAAGATGACCCATTCTACAAAATGCTCGCTATTAATGAGCAGCAAGGCGTTTTTTCATTAAAAGACGTAGCCAAACGGGATATGGATTATCAAACATACTGTAATCAGTTTTATCTACAAACCGGCTGGAAAGATGAGTTAAGTATTCTTATTAAAGTTGAAGCAACTCGCTGGGTCCTTATCTATTTAGGCTGCACCCATGAAGACAATTTATTTTCGCCATTAAATGTAAAAACGTTAAAATCATACTTCTCAGTCATTCAATCGCTATGTCAACAACACTGGAAGCAAACTGAATTCCTTCTTGCGGAACCTGTCTTTTCTCCGGAATCCTACTCAGTAAAAAAACGAAAGTTCATAGAAGATGGCCTGCACTCTTTTGGCAAAGATTTACTTTCAACTAGAGAGAAACAAATAGCCCGTTTAATATTGCAAGGACTTGATACCAAAGAAATAGCAAAACAGTTGGACATTACAGAAGGAACGGTAAAAAATCACCGAAAGCGTATCTATGCTCAACTGAGGGTATCGTCACTCAGTGAACTGTTTCAAATCTTCCTCAACCATATTATTACCCACTAAATGAACTCATTATCCCTTTAAGGATATATCTCGCATAAGGTTCTATTCGTAATCTGTACATCACATTATTCATTACAGAGAATACGTGATAGATGACATTCATTCAGGAACTACAAACGCGCGGATTAATTGCTCAAACCAGTGATTTAGACCAAATACAGCAACAACTGAACCAGCCACAAACAGTTTACTGCGGTTTCGATCCTACCGCTGGTAGCCTTCATATTGGGCACTTAGTTCCTCTAATTATGCTCAAGCGTTTTCAAGATGCCGGACATCAAGCATTAGCGCTTATTGGTGGCGCAACGGGTATGATTGGCGACCCAAGTTTCAAAGCTGTAGAGCGCAGTTTGAATACTGAAGAAACGGTAGCCAGTTGGGTCAAAGATCTCACTACTCAAATCGAGCAGTTGCTAGCTCCTCATTTAAGCAAGCCCATGACTATCGTCAACAACGCAGAATGGATGAGAGATATTAATGTCATCGATTTTTTCCGTGATGTCGGTAAGCATTTTTCAGTCAACAATATGATCAGCCGTGAGTCGGTAAAACAACGATTGCAAAGGCCTGAACAGGGCATTTCATTTACAGAATTTAGTTATAGTTTACTCCAGTCCTATGATTTTTCGGTGCTTAATCGAAACCATGGTTGTTGCTTACAAATTGGTGGTAATGACCAATGGGGAAATATTGTCAGCGGTATTGATTTAACACGTCGTCAGAATGGAGAACAAGTGTTTGGTTTGACCCTACCTTTGATAACGAAATCTGACGGTACTAAATTTGGTAAAACAGAAGGAGGAGCCGTTTGGCTTGACCCTGAAAAACATCACCGTATATGTTTTATCAGTTTTGGTTATCCACTGAGGATACCGATGTTTATAACCTTCTTCGATACTACACATTCTTAACCTGTGAAGAAATCGATCAGATAGAATGGCAGGATAAGTCAAGCAACGGTAAACCCGAGGCACAAAAGATTCTGGCGCAGAATATGACTCGTTTTGTTCATGGTGAATCAGGGCTACTCAGCGCAGAGCGTATTACACAAGCATTATTCGCAAATAGCCTTGAGAAGCTGAGTTATAGTGAACTCAAACAATTAGAGCTAGATGGTATTCCAAGCATCGAAAGCACTCAGCAAGACATTGTAGAATTGTTGGTCGAATCAGGGTTAGCGAAATCAAAACGCATCGCCAGAGAGCTAATTGAAGACAATGCGATTAGTGTAAATGGTGAAAAAATAACACCAGATAATTCACTGCTAGGTTTCCCATTGTTTGATCAATACTGGTTGATTAAGCGCGGTAAGAAGCATTTTGGCTTAGTCAAACGCAAATAAATGAGAAAGAAGTGAAAAAATAAAGGCAATGCGGTTCGGCTCTGTCGTATGAGAGTTGAACGCATTACTTTAAGTATTACAGTGTTTGACTTAGGTAAAAATTAATTAGACGGATCCTGAAAAGGAATGGGGTATAAACAAGTCAACACGAACCTTGTTGATTTGAGGGCACAAAATGAATTGTAGAAGGCAATTTAGTAAGCCATGGGTGTGTCGCCATGCACATCCTTAGCGATGGTCTATCCAACATATGAGTACAAAAAAAGCGAGCACCAAACTCGCTTTTATCTATTTGATTTTAAATGTAATTATAGCAACTCAACCGACTGTTGAGCGATCACGAATTCTTCGTTAGTTGGTACCACAAGCGCTACTGCATTTAGCATGTCTGATTTTGCGATAATGCCAGCATTACCGAATCGAGCTTGCTCGTTGCCTTGCTCATCTTCCACAAAACCAAGAATTTTCAGGTTGCGTAGAATTTCACGACGAATAGGCAATGCGTTTTCGCCAATACCACCGGTGAAAATAATACCGTCGAGCGAATCAAGCGCTGCAAGGTATGACGCGATGTATTTCGCCACACGGTAGGTGAAGACTTGGAAGGCCAATGTAGCGCCTTCATGACCTTGCTCCATGGCTTCTAGAATGCCACGTGCATCGCTGGTTAAACCAGAAACACCCAAGAAACCAGAGGCTTTGTTCAATGAATTAAACACTTGTTCTTGTGTCCAGCCCTTCTTCAATAGAAATTCAATGATGCCGGGGTCAAGGTCACCACAGCGAGTGCCCATCATCAAACCAGAAAGCGGTGTAAAACCCATACTGGTATCGACACTCTGGCCATCTTTAATTGCGCACACTGACGCACCATTACCAAGGTGAACAGAAATAAAGCTGCTTTCTTCAACTGGCTTGTTGATCATTTTTGCCGCTTCACGGCTCACAAAATAATGGCTGGTTCCGTGGAAACCATAGCGGCGAATACCAAACTCAGTGTATAGCTCTTTTGCAATCGCACCTGTGTAGGCTTTTGCTGGCATGGTTTGGTGGAAAGCGGTATCAAAAACAGCAAACTGCGGTAACTCAGGAAACGCTAGCATTGCCGCGCGCATACCAATCGCGTGTGCTTTATTATGTAACGGTGCTAAATCACTAAGCGCTTCAACTTCGTTGACGATTTTTTCGTCTAACTTAACGGTCTTAGTAAACTTCTCGCCACCATGTACTACGCGGTGCCCAATCGCAACGACGTCATCAATCAAGCCGTAGCTTTTCACGAGCTCAACCAGTTTTGCAACCGCCAACAGGTGGTGATTCGCTTCACCTTGAATCGCACAATTGGCTTTTTCTCCGTTAAACTTCCAGCTCATACGGGCATCATCAAGCCCAAAGCATTCACCTAGACCACTCAGTACGGCATCCCCCGTATTTGAATCAATCACCGCAAACTTCAGTGATGAGCTGCCAGAGTTAATAACCAAAACAAACGAGTTCGACATGGGGTAAGTTTCCTGTTTTAGACTAAGTGTTGAAGTATACAACTTCTTGGTTTACGTGACCCTCATTATTCAATAATTTTTTAATCTTTCAACTTTGTTTTAGTTTCAGCATCATGCCAAACGATTTTTTCTTGATCTGAGGCAAGTTATTATTTCTTTTGAAGTGAGAAATATATCAATATTTAAGTCCATCCTGTAGCGCGCAGTAAATGTCTGCGCTTCCACCATTTTGCGTTGGCAACATTAGGCAGTAAAAAGGGGGCTTACGGTGAATCGAAAGCGTTCTGTTCAGTACTCGTAACGTTACGCACACCGGCAGTTAAACCGCATCAATGGGTGTAATACATACAAATACGCTTGCTTTCTATTTCTAATACGTTGAACGGCGTTTCATAGATATCGCTCAAAACCGACGATTGAATCACCTCTTGTACTGTGCCAGTTGCTACTACTTGGCCTCGTTTCAGCGCAATGATGGAATCGGAGTAACAGGATGCAAAATTGATGTCGTGAATCACCACGACCACCGCTTTATTCAACTCATGTGCTAAACGCTGAATAGTGGCCATGATCTGCAATGAGTGTTTGATATCGAGGTTGTTCAATGGCTCATCGAGAAAGATGTAATCGGTATCTTGGGCGATCACCATGGCAATAAAAGCCAGCTGGCGTTGGCCGCCACTCAGTTCGTCTAGGTATTTATCTTCTATCGCTTTCAGATCAAGATATTCGATCGATTGTTCAATCATCGCATGATCGCTAGCCGTTAACTTGCCTTGCGAATAAGGAAAACGGCCAAAAGCCACCAGCTCTTTCACGGTAAAACGCATGGTCAGAGTATTGGCTTGACGCAGAACCGACAGCTTTTTAGCCAACGCTTTAGTATCCCACTCAACCAGCTCTTTGCTTTCAATCCAAACTTTACCGCTATCACGGCTGACCAAACGGCTGGCCATCGACAGTAAGGTACTTTTCCCTGCGCCATTAGGGCCAATAATTGAAGTGACCTTGCCTTTTTCAAACTGCGCACAGGCCTTATCCACAACGGCTTGTTGGCCAAACACTTTAGTCAGTTTATCTAGCTGAATCATATGAAATTAAACCATTTTATTACGTAAAAGGAGGGAGAGAAAATAGAGACCTCCGATGAAATTGATCACCACACTCAGCGTTGTTTCAAACTGGAATACTTTTTCAACCACCCATTGACCTGAAAGCAATGCACACACCGCCATCGCGGAACAACCAATCAATAAGGTTCGGTGTTGGTATGAACGAAACCACTCGCGCGTTAAGTTGGTGACCAATAAGCCAAAGAACATCACGGGCCCAACTAAAGCTGTAGAAATAGCAATTAATACCGCACTAAGCATCAATACATGGTGCGTCACTCGGCGTACATCCACCCCTAAACTGACCGCGTTATCGTTATCCAACCATAAAACATCCAACACGCGATGCAGGCGAAACAGGCCAAAGCAAACCAGCAGTAGTAATGGTGTTACCCAATACACAAGTTCCACTTTCACGTTGTTGAAGCTCGCAAACATATTGGGCTGTACCGATGAAAAATCATTCGGATCCATCAGCATGATCAAAAAGGAGGAAATGCTGGAAAACAGTTGCCCCAGAATGACTCCTAATAGCAACAACACCATTAAGTTGCTCTGCTGCTTACGAAAATAAAAAGCGAACAACAAACTAGAAAACAGCAACATGGCAGCAACGGACAACGAAAAATTGAGATAAGCATTAAGCGCGTAGCTACTTAGGCCACCAAAAAGAGTCACCACTAACACCTGCACAAACAAGTAGAGTGAATCAAACCCCATAATGCTGGGCGTTAAAATTCGGTTGTGGGTAATGGTTTGAAATGCTAGAGAAGACTGCGCAATGGCAATGCCCGCTAACACCATCGCCAATACTTTGGGTACACGACGAGAAAGAAAATAGTGATAGTTGCCGGCGTTCAATCCAACACCAATAAATAACCCAGCAAAAAGCAGAGAAGCCAAAACCAGTAACCACAGTTTGCTATGATCACGCAAAGTGATGCTCGCACATACAGACTTACCCATGGCGTTGTCCTCGCAACAGCAACACAATAAATACACTGCCACCGAGAATACTGATGATCATCGAAATCGGCACTTCATAGGGGAAAATAATCAAACGGCCGCCCAAATCACATAGCAGCACCAATAACGCACCGAAAATGGCCGTACGAGGGATATTTTTACGTAAGTTGTCGCCGTAATAGTGGCTGACTAAATTAGGCACAATCAACCCTAAAAAAGGCAGTTGACCGACAATCATCACAACCGTCGCAGACATCATCGACACTAAACAAACGCCAATCACCAGCACTTGCTGATAGTTAAGCCCTAAGTTCACAGCAAAATCTTTACCCATGCCGACGGCCGAAATTCGCGCCGCATACAAATAGCTAAAGAGGGCAACCGGAATCGCAATATAGAGCAGTTCGAAATCCCCTTTCAGCAAATTGGCAAAATTGGCTACCGTCCAGCTAGAAAGGTTTTGTATCGCATCGTATTTGTAAGCGATGAAGGAGGCGGCGGATTCCACCACATTACCAAAAATAATGCCGATCAAAGGGACAAAAATGGCATTTTTAAACTGCACGCGCTGAATCAGTTGGACAAACAGCAAAGTGCCCGCAATCGAAACCGAGAAAATAAGCCACAAGCTTTCACCGTGACCAAAAAAGACTAAGCTCAACACATAGCCCAGCATGGCGCATTCAATGGTACCGGAGGTAGAAGGCGCGGCAAATCGGTTTTGACTGATTTGCTGCATAATAAGACCCGCGATACTGAGCCCTGCCCCTGCTAAAACAATCGCCAACAAACGTGGCAACCGACTGGTAAAGAGCAGTTGCCAAGCATGGGCATCCCCTTGCAGTAATGCCATTAGTGATAGATTGCCTACCCCCACAAACAGTGAAGATAGGCTGACTACCAACAAAGCAAGCAATAACTTTTTCAAAGCTAACCTCAGCTTGTTTGTGGCAAATTAGTGAATGTGTACAGCATTTCTAACGTCGCTGATCATCTGCTCTGTAGCAGTCACACCAGAAATGGATAGGTACCAAGCATTAAGGTCTAAAAACGCCATGCTTTTATTTTTGTAGGCCGCCGTCGCTTTGATCAGGTCATTTTCAAACTCTTGGCGAGTGTGACTTTGCCCTTTGTTGACCAACGTATCACGATCAATGATCAATAAGGTTTTAGGATCATGTTCGCGAATAAATTCATAAGAGATTAGATCGCCATGGCGTGTCGCTTTGATGCTATCGACGGTCGTTTTGAATCCAAAATCTTTATACACCGCCGAGAAACGTGATTCAGGCCCAAAAGCGGTAATGTTACCGCCAGAGCTCATCACTGTGAGCGCATCGATTTGGTTGTTCTGATTAAAGCTACGAAGTGCTTGAAACTGCTTATCTAAATCTTCAATTTTGGCTTCCACTTGGTCTTCAATAGCAAATACTTTGCCTAGATTACGCCACTGCTGTTGTGTACTCTGCCAGTAGCCTTGGCTTGCATCGGCTGCAAAAACGATAGTTGGTGCAATTTTAGATAGCTCGTCATAACTGGTTGCGGCGCGCGGCCCAATCACAATCACATCCGGTTTTTGCATATAAATGGTTTCGAAATCAGGCTCAAATAAAGAACCGGCAGGTGCGTATGTATCGCTGTTGTACTTCGCTAAATAATTCGGCAGTTCAGTCACTTTCGATACCGCGACAGGTTCAATACCAAAGCGATCTAACGTATCTAACGCACCCAAACCAATGACAACCACACGTTGCGGATTTTGCTCGATCGTCGTGGTACCGAGTTGATGCTCCACAGAAACGGTTTTAGCACTGAGAGTAAAAGAGGTAAGCAAGCCAAGTGCTGCCAAACTAAACAACGATTTCATATAGGTTCCCATTCAAAATAACTGCGACAGATTTTGATAAGCATTCGCATTAAGTTCGGGTAATATAATCGTTGACCGTCGTTCAAGCAACCCTATTCACATCAAAATCGGCCATGATGATCAGAAGCAGCAAGAATGATGAAAAAGCGAGCGATAATAAGAGATTCGCGCTCGCTTTCTAGGGGGAGAGAAATGTTATGGACGTGTCGGGTTAATCGTCAAAGGCTCAAAAGTGGCCACTGCGTTACCACTCGCTCCAGGATGATCAACATAGCTGGTGTCTTGCATCAAGGTGTAAAAGACATCGACATAATCGTCGTCGTTGACCAGTAAACCATCGGGAATCGCATCAATGATCTTGCCCGTGATTTGCGGAATAATCGCATACGCCTGCACTTCTGGATCAGGGATAAGCTTCAGCACTTCTTCCGCTACTTTGACGAGTAATTTAGCCAGCTCCTTATAGTCGGTACCATCATCTTGCTCCATCAAGATAAGATCGGCTGCGCCCCAACGGTAACGAGACCATTGGATCATCACTTGATTTGGGAAGTAATCTTGCTTGTCGTAATCCAAATAAGGCATTTCAACTAAGTCAATGGTCGGCTCATCTCGGCTTGGATTGATGCCTGTAACAATCGCATAAATTTCAGCCGCTCCAGAGATCCACGGTTCTTTGTCATCCGCTAAACGAATTTTTTTCAGTACTGTGGTGGAAATAGGCTCAGCGCGATTATCGCTGCTGCGGGCCATCGCTTGCGCGGCGACGCTACCACTTTCTACTGTGGTCAATGTGGTCGATTGACCCAATGCGTTCATCTGTGCACGCATTGCTTGTAAGCCTGCGCGCAATTCCACTTCGCTATTACTATCAACCACGAAAACGGGTACATCTGGCATTTGATATACATCCAGTTGATGCACCTGTCCGTACACATCAAACGCTTCAATATATTGCCAAGACGCATCATTACCTTTGGGCTCAAAAGCAAACAACGGGCTTTGCCCTTCTTGCCATTCTTTAATCATCGACGCATCGGCAATACGCAGTTGCAGCAATTGCTCAGTAAAATCCTCAATGCCTTTCATTGAACGAATTTGCGCGTCTGCTACAACCATCTGTTGACTAAAATCGGAATCAGGCTGCTCTTCAAACAAAGTGGAAACAGAAATGGATAGGTTTTGCGCGCTGATTTCAGTTTTAAGTGTGGTTTCAAGCTCGGCGTAACTTTCACTCAGTTGCAGTGCTAACGCTCTTTTTTGCTGTGCAATCGCATCAGCATTGGATTGGCTGGTGCTACTGGTTGTCGCTTCTTCTGAGTTGCACCCCATAATAGTGGCCACAAGCAGTAATGAAACGGGTGTTATATATCTCATAATGAACCCTTAATATTTTTAATCACAACATAGAGCAATAACTCTACATAAAAACACAATATCACCGAATGCTATTCTTTCAAGAAATAAATAGAGTGTTAATTTATATTCTTCCCACAAGATCAAATTATTATTAAGTAAAGATTAAATTAAAAAATGTTAATATAGCTATTACTTTTCTGGCTAATTATATGATTTTAATAAAAAGAAGTGCTTTTACACTTCTTTTTATTCATTAGTTATTCATAAGTTGCATAGAGCTCGACTTGGCTATTGGCTTGCTGTGCATTAAGCATGAAATGGACATAGCCCGCTTGTGTCACTGGCAGTTCGATATACTCATAACTATCAGAGCGCTTAGACGCTTGGTCAAAATGAGTCAATGTAGGCCAGTGCTCGCTTTCTGCATAAAGATCAACATTGTGGGCTGCCATCTTATCAATAGGCTGGAGCCAAACTTTGACACTGCTCATTCCCTCTGGTACATAAATCGCTGCATAGCGAGTTTGATGAATACCCAACGTCATTGGCTGACGATTTTCGAGAACAACAGGTGCTAAATCATCACTAGGCTTTTGCGTATTATCGGTAATGGCGTAACTTACTTTCGTATTTAATTCAACACGCTGGTAAGCTTCTCTACCCGTAATACTAAAATAATAGCGACCCGGTAAAACGGTACCATTGGCTTGTTTTTCTAGTGCAATTGTTTCATTACTATGCAGTTCAAAATTTGTTATTTGATAATCATAATAATGCGCAATTTTTTCATAACTTAAATAAAGATCGGCGTCACCATCACCGCTAATATTAATCGACAATTCACTGACATTATCTGGAACATCAATATAATAGAGTTGTTCACTGTACTGCTCACCCGACAAGGTAACACTTTGCCCTAACGCTAAATGATTCATCGTGTCTTCTGGTTGAATTGGCGGCACAGTCGGATCGTCTGGATTACCACTGTCCGTTGTCAAAGTGTCTAACCAAGTTGAAAATTCGCTGTCTAGGCTTTTGCCGATCCGTTTCACTTGCTCAGCCCATGCTTTGAAATCGCCACTACGTGATAGCGCTAGCAGTTGATCCACTTCATTGGGATGGTTTTCCAGCATAAAACGAACCGCTAAATAGCCCCAGCGATAAATTTGATTGGTGTCATTTTGATAAGTAGTGGCTAGCACTTGCGTGAGGCTCAGTTTTTTCTCAGCAATTAAGTCTACCGCCGCTTGGTAGCCTTTTTTATAGTGCATGTATTCAGCGAAGCCTTCCAACCACCACACGATATGGCCTTCACTTAAATTGAGAGAAAATGAACCGTATTGATTGTAGCGTCCGTCCAAATAATGCACATATTCATGCTCTAAATTGAGAATAGACAACGCCTCATCCTGCGCATATCGGTAAGCGACAAAGCGCGCTGTGTTGTTGGCATCAGCCGGGTTGCCTTCAAGGTATTGCCCGCCGTTGTTGGTAGTATTGCCAAACAAGAAGTTGGAATAACTGACATAACTTTCGTTGCTATCAAATACCACCACTTCCACTTGTTGATTAAGATCATCGGCCACGGGCGTGAAACCGGTATTCACGACGGTATGGAAGTCGGCTTCTTTCTCATTCAAAATGCCACACGCTTGCTCTGCTTGCTGAGGTGTTAAGCCTTGCGAGCGGATAATAGCAGGCCCATCACATTGATGGCGATTTGGCATGATACGCTGTTCAAGTTGCTGCTTAGCTTGCGTTAAATTAAGCGCTTCCAATGTCTCTGGCGCGTAGTAAGAAAGCATTTCAACCGCAGCAATCCAGAGTTTATCGCTACGTCCACCCAGCGGGTAACGTTCCAATACTTTTTCTAAAATCGCAATGACTCGAGTTTTGGTGTTTGGGTAAGGGCTAACCAGTAAGCGCCCCGTTTCACGCACCGCATTGTACAAAATGAAATCGGCATCGGTTCCTAACGCCCAATCATGCTCAGTGGCAAAACGGTACAGTGTCTCCAAATATTCTGGATGGGCTTCAATATGTTGATAAAAATCATCACGCGAAGCATGGCCGCTCATGGATCGAAATAAGTTATTTAAACCATCAACAAACTGCACATCTTGCGCCGTTTGTGGGTTAAAGGCGTCCAATAGCACGATGAAATTCGCCATCGTTGAAGGTAGGCGTTTCACGTTATCGACCATTAACGTTAAGCTCGACATGGCCGCCACTTGTTCACGACCTAAGCTCAAACTATAAGGCGATAACATAAACTGGTTAATCGTATCCGCAATCGCATTACTCAATTGGTCCGAATAATCACCAAAATCTTGTTTTACACCATAGCGCACATAATACGCAGCACGGATAAACTCCCCCAAATTAGCAATAGATTTGGCTTGCGCTTCCGTTCCTTGATATTGCGAAACCTCTAACGCCAGCGCTCGGTTAATGCTGTCTATACTATTTTCACTGTATAGACCCAAGATGGCTTTACTATCGGTATAAAACCACGAGTTATAACAGTCTGGTTGTGCATTTTTAATCGCTAAAATGGGCTCTTGTGCTTGGGTGATATCATTAAACTGGCAGGCATCTAATGCATAAGAAAAAGACGGTAATCCTGCTAACGATAATGCCAATAGCAAAGCATTAGGGTTGGGACGAGGGGAATGAATAGATGGAACAGGAGCAATAAGCATAGTAACGACTCTCTATAGATCATAGAAATGAATGAGTCGCGATTTATATCAGAATCACATCAACAAAATGAAACTTGATGCACAGAAACCAGGATCTTACTTCAAAAAAGAATTGCTCTCATGAGAGAGCAATCGATTAACCAATAGATCTTATATATCAATACATTACTAATTGTTTTCCACCACTAACTAAGTGATCGGATACACAGTACATTGAGTGCCAATCACATGAGTAATGGTTTGCGGCTCAATCATTTGCCAACCACTTTCACTGTCAAGGGGTTCTGACGCAACCACCATATTATCGCCTTCGCTTTTACTAAACACGGTCGGCGGATTACCATCAGAGCTATAACGCACTAACCAAAAATCTTGCCCATCAGAGATACAAATCGAAGCTTTAAAAGGTGTGACTATCTGTTTCTCCGCCAAAGCCTGCGCAATTTGACCAATCGTGATCGTAATGGCTTGTACTGGCTGACTGCGTAACCCATTACTCATCATCAATAAAAAAATCAATTCACTATCCGTTGTCCCAACACGCTTGATGTATAGCGATTCTGGTAGCTGCCGTTCTAAGGCGAATTTCACTTTTTCAAACTCACCAATTTGCCCGTTATGTAAAAACATCCAGTGATCCAAAATAAACGGATGACAGTTAGAACGGGAAACCTGCGTTCCGGTGGACGAACGCACATGCGCCATAAAACGGTGAGAACGAATATGATGCGTTAAGGATCGCAGGTTTTCATCTCCCCAAGCGGGTAAGACTTCATGAAACTGCCCGGGTGTAGTGCGTTCGGTATACCAACCCAGCCCAAACCCATCAGCGTTGACACGGGTGACCGCTTTACGCGCTTCTAAACTTTGGTGCACGAGAGAGTGTTCCGGTTGATAAACCAGTTGATCGAGGTAGATAGGAGTTCCTTGGTAGGCGAGCCAGCGGCACATAATGCAAACATTCCAAAATAATCAGTCACTGATTTCAATAAAGCACGTTTGCTCAATGGCTGCAAGGTGTCCAGGCAACGATACCTTTGCCACTTGGCTCATCAACGCCACAAGTTAATGACTCTTAAATGCAGGCTTAAATGATGAATTATTTATTGAACTAAAATCATCTTTTAGCAAAGTTCATATTATTAAAAATACTAAACCTATTATTAGTCATTGTTGGTTTTAACCCAACATTCACTTTCGATTGAATTCTAACTTATCACTTTATTTATCTAAAGAATTTCATCTTCATCACTAAGAATAAAATACAAATCCATCAATTATTAATTCTAAATTTAAGAATAAAGAACCGACATATTTATCAATTAAAAACAAACCAAATGTTAACTAGTTATGTTTAAAATATGATGTTATTTCAAAACAACAATTATTTACACTTGCTATGCGTATGACTGATATATAGATTGTTACGAATAATTCACACATTATATGGATATACTGTGAAACATTTAATTTATTTTTTATTAATTAGTTACTCATCAATTAGCCTTGCTCAATCTTCAGTTGATGATGAACGGTTGCTCGCCTCATTAATCGAACGAGGTGTGATATGTGAAGGGCTGACATCAGAACAGCAACAACAAGCACTTGCCCTTTATCTACAAAGAAAACACCACAAAGAAAAGTCTCTCAATTCGACAACTCATCAAGAAGAAGCGTGTATTTCTCCGCCGAAGAGCGACTAAATCACCCGTTCAATCTTCACTGAATAACACTCAGAAAACTTGCCTAGATAAGAATATACCAGCCACTCATTGCGTCCATGAATTCTATTTTATGGCGATGAAAGCCATTTATTCTCTATAGCGCTCAGTCGTATGGAAATCAGTTCAGTGAAATTGTTAATACCATAAATAAATACAGAAAGAAAAATAAGGAAAGCAGATGAAACACATAAGGAAAACCTTGCTTGCGTCAGCAATGGTAACACTATTTAACGTCAGTGCTTATGCGCACACCCCGATTGATTTAGGGGTAGTCAATGAAGATAAACTCATTGAAATGTTAGTGCGTAACGGTGTTGTGGATGGCAGTGCTACCGATGCAATCAAGCGCGATGCCTTGGATCGTTATTTAGAGCAAAAAATCAAATCGGGCTTCCACGGTGATGCGCAATTTGGTAAGCAAGCTCTTGAGCAACGCGCACGGGTATTAAAGACCATTGAAAAACAAAAAGGCCACCAAAAAGCCAGCGTTTTTGCTCTCGATATCAGCACCAAACGCACCGATAAGGTATTAGCGCTTTTAATTGATTTTCCCGATTTACCTTGGAACGATAACCGCCTGACCAAAGAGCATACTGAAATGCTCTATGCCAGCTACAATCCACCTCACTATCAAGATCTGCTTTTTTCCGATGCGGGCTATGCAGGCCCTAATGGAGAAAATTTCATCTCGATGCGTCAGTATTATGAAAGCGAGTCTGGGCAAAGCTACAGTGTGGCCGGGCAAGCCGCAGGTTGGTATCGCGCGTCTAAAAACGCCGCGTTTTACGGGGGCAACTCTGCAACAACAGACAAAGATATGAATGCGCAAGAGTTGGTGCGCGAAGCACTGAACCAACTGGCGCAAGACCCTAGTATTAATCTGGCCGATTACGATATTGAAGATCGTTACGATTACAATGGTAATGGCAACTTCCGCGAACCGGACGGCGTAATCGATCACTTGATGGTGTTCCATGCATCCGTTGGTGAAGAAGCCGGCGGCGGTGTGCTTGGACCTGACGCCATATGGTCCCACCGTTATAATCTCGGCCAACCTTATGTCCTTCAAGGCACAAAAAGTACGCTTCCAGATCGCTTTAACGGCCAATATGCCGCCTTTGATTACACCATGCAACCGATTGATGCGGCCGCTGGGGTTTGCGCACACGAGTATGGCCACGATTTAGGTTTGCCTGACGAATACGATACCCAATACACAGGTAAAGGTGAGCCAGTTTCTTATTGGTCCATCATGTCTTCTGGCAGTTGGGCCGGAAAAATTGGCGGAACACAACCGACGGCATTCAGCTCTTGGTCTAAACAGTTCTTACAAAAAGCGGTCGGTGGTCGTTGGATCAATGACGATCAAATTTCGATTGCAGAGTTAGAGAAAAATCCTCGCGTATTTACCCTATTCCAAACCACTGACAATGCTCGACCAAATATGGTGAAGATTGATTTACCACTGAAACGTGTTGATGGAGTGAAGCCTTATCAAGGTTCGTCCGCTTTTTATTCAAACCGAGGCGATGATCTGAAAAATAGCATGTCTCGTAAGCTTTCTATCCCTACAGGTGAACAAGCTACGCTGAATTTTAAAGCATGGTATCAGATTGAAAAAGACTACGACTTTGCACGCGTACTGATCAATGGTAAAGCGATTGCTGGTAACATCACCACCATGGATGACCCGTACAATACAGGGCTTGTACCTGCTATTGCTGGTCAGTCGGATGGCTGGGTTGATGCGATATTTGACGTCTCCCAGTGGGCAGGCCAAGAAGTGACACTCAGCTTTGACTATGTCACTGATGGCGGCTTAGCCATGGAAGGTCTTTACCTTGATAACCTACAGTTAGAGGTCGACGGGCAGCAAACCCTTATTGATGATGCCGAAGGAACATCCACCTTCGCCTTTAAAGGTTACACCACCAACAATGGCTTCCATGAAGCGCCACACTATTATTTACTGCAATGGCGTAGCCACAATGACGTCGACCAAGGCTTAGCCAATATCAAACGCATGGGCCAGTTGATGACTTTCGAACCCGGCCTACTAGTTTGGTATGTGGATGAATCTTACACGGATAACTGGGTAGGTAACCACCCAGGTGAAGGTTGGTTAGGTGTCGTCGATGCGGATCAAAACGCATTGGTTTGGTCAAAAACTGGTGAGGCCGCACAAACGCGCTTCCAAGTTCGAGATGCAACCTTCTCATTGCAAGATCAAACACCTCTACGTTTAGTCGCTGCCGATGGTGATGTGCTCGAAGACACAAGCTTAATCGGTAATGGTAATTTCTCTGATGGCGCGGATTACAGCTCACCATTAGTACCAGATGCTGGGCGTAAGTTAACGGAATTTGGCTTGATGATCGACATCCTCAACCAAGGCCAAGACAATGAGTACGGCGTAATTCGCTTATCAAAAGTCAGCGAACAAAACCAAGCTCCTGTCGCCAACTTTGAGCTTAAAACCGACGGTTTATCTGTCAGTGCTCTCAACTACAGCCATGATGAAGATGGCGAGCTAGTCAGTTACGCATGGGATTTTGGTAACGGCCAAATGAGCAGCGAAATGGCGCCAAGCTGGAGCTACACCAAAGCAGGGCAATACACCGTAAGCCTAACCGTAACGGATGATAAAGGCGCAACCAACACCACTACGCGCACAATACAGGTTGAAGTGCCTAACGCATTACCGAAAGCCAGTGCTAAGTACATCCACCTTGGACGCTGGGTAACAATGTGGTCAACCAGCAGCGATAGCGATGGGCGAATTGTCGATACGGAATGGACCCTGCCGAATGGAAAAATAAAACGTGGCAAACTCTTCACCGCCATTTTCCCAAGCTCTGGAAAACATGAAGTGAAAATTAAAGTGATGGATGACAAAGGTGCAACAGTGACTAACACCATTGTGGTGAATTTGTAACCACCCATTCTATTTTCTCTTAGAGAACTTGAGCGCGGCTTCGGTCGCGCTCTTCTTTATTGGATAAACAGAATTAAAGCGATTGATCACTTAACCTTTCCAACGCCTCGACGCGTTTGAGTTGTTTGACCTCAAACGTTTGGGTACGCAGTTGCGTAATTTTCTGATTTTTTTCATCTTGGCTCAAGCGCGTATTTTCAAGCACCGCCGAACGCTGTTGTAGATAGTTTTCGAGATGCTGAGAAAACTGCTCTCGTTGTTCACTAAGCTGCGTTAACCGCTGTGCTCCTTGTTCGCCAACCAACTCGTTCCAAGCTAAGTATTGCTCTTGCGTGGACAAATGGCGACTCGCGTTGAGTGCTGGCAGTAGTTGTACATTGCGTTCACTGCGCTGAATGTATTCTGGCTGCTGCGCTAATAACGTTTGCCACTGCAACTGCTCATCATATGAATCGACTGCTTGAGCTTTAATGCGCAGCTTTTCTAATGCTAAATTTCGCAACGCATTCTCTTCACCAAACAGCATACTTTGCTGATCAACGTTAAAAAATTGACTTTGTATTTTCAGTAACTGCTGATTGATCTCAGCTAAGGTAGCAAGATCGAGATTGGCGATGGAAGCATTAGCCTCTAACTCAGCTAATGCTTGTTTGTATTGGATAAACTGTTCAAAAAGCATTGGATCGATCACCACGCCCTCATCCTGCTCAGCATGCTGGGCAATGCGCAGCTCAACCTCAGGTAATGAACTCTCTCCTAATGTAGAGATAAAATAGTGAATTAAATCAAGACTCGATGCGCTGTCTATCTCCGTATCTTGTTGAGATGACGTTTGTAACGCGCTCTGTGGTGATACTGGCTTTTGCAGAAAAAGCACCGCACCGATGCTCCCCAAGATGATCACGATAAAACCAAATAGTGCGGGCTTTTTCATAGCCAATCCTTATAAAGTTTGATGTTACAAAACTTGAAGTTATAAACCTCGAAACTATAGACCTCGAAGTTATAAACCTTGAAGCTTCAATCGATTAGCGTGCTGGCGATACAAGGTAACGGGGTCAGTTTCAAAAAGGTGGTGTATCCCAAGCAAGCCGTTGATTTCATCTAAGTGGTTCATTTGGTAATCATCGCGGATCACCTTACCCAAGTGAGTACTGCATACGCCGACTAAACCATCATTAGGGCCATTAAAGACAAGCCCAGTCAACATCATCGCAGCATCAGTTGGGTCAAGGAGGTTGGTAAAGGTCGAAGATCCTGTCCACGAATAGTAATAAACACCATTGTCAGCCAGTAATTCACCATCACCACATTCACTGCTTGGAACGCCTTCTGGGTAGTGTTGATTAAACGCTAGCGAACCTTGGGTAGTTAAAGCTTCTAAGGAGGCTAAAGGATCTTGATCCAGGTTACTTCCCCCAGAAAGAAGGCCAACCAAACCCGCCAATCCTTGCGCCATTTTGACGGCAATCGCTTCAGAAATGGAGCCCTCTTTGATGTGCCCACGCACTAAATCTGCCACGATTGAGCCTTTATTCACGCCACCAATGCTAGTCACAGACGCCACAAGATCGGGCCGAACTGATGCAACATAGCGAGCCGTTGGTCCGCCATGACTATGGCCAATCAAGTTAACTTTTTGAGCGCCCGTGGCAGCTAAAAGCGACTCCACTTGTTGCAATAGTTGTTCACCTCTTAGCTCAGAGCTGTTGGTTGCAGAGACTTGAGCCACGTAGACCTCTGCACCATCTTTCGTCAGTGATTGCGGAATGCCGTAGAAATAATCGACTCCGGCCAGCGTATCAAAACCAAATAAGCCATGAACTAACACAATAGGGTACTGGGTTTGGGTATAGCCTGTCTTACTTAACGCCACCGTGCTGGTTGCCGCCAGCGCCGTGGTACTCAGCAGACAAAAAACAGCAATAATAATCGTTCTTTTCAAAGTAAATTCCTTTTTATTGTAGTGTCTGGTTTAGGCACGGCATACATCTAGCCTACCGTTACCACACCAGAGATTAGACCTCTGAGGAGCACCCTAACTTTAGAAGAAAAGCACTTTATTTCATGTCGGCTTACCAGCTTCGTGAATGAACTAAAAAAAACAACAGATAAAATTAACATCGTATTAACAAAAAGAGCACTCACGTTTTAGCTAATTAAGCCAAAAGCATGAGCGCTCTTTACTACTCAATCATGAACTGATTGCGCTATTTTATAATAAATTGAATACCATCGGCTAACCAACCTTCAGACCAAACCTTGACTTGCCGAATTGCCGATCCGGCTGGCAGCTCAAACACTTCATCGTGGGTACTGATTGCGTAGTCTTTTGACCCCACTACTTTGGTTGAACCATCATCAAGCTTAAAAGTCATACGGAGTAAATGGCTGCCACCGTACTTGAACTCACCGGAAGTAACGGTTATTTGCGTAACGCGTTTCAGATCAATTTCAGTCAAACTACCACTTTCACCGCCTTGCATCGCATTGGCTTGCGTACCAATTGCATCAATCGCAGCACCATGGCGAATATACAGTGTCCCCGATTGACCAACATATTGTAAGGCCAATGAACCCGATGTAAACCCAAATACGGCCGATTCACTATCTGAATGAAATACGTTGGTGTAAGCGGTAATGGTGCGCACACTTACCTGATCATTGCCATCAGCATACAAACCTAACTCACCGCTGGTTTTATCATGACCAAGTAACTCATGAGAGAAAACATTACTCAGCTTATCGCTGTTTTCTATCCATTCCCAACGCTGACTTAAACTCGAACTACAGGTTTGTAATTGACCCAGTGATTGTCCATCCAAACATTGATGGATGTCGTTTGCACTCACATAGCGACCTAACTGATCATAAATAAAAGATTGTGAGTTTTTGGTTTCATCACAGCTTGAGGCAGAGAGCGCGCCATTATCAGCCACATCAACGCAACGATTATTAAAGCTGCCCAATTGCAAATTCACTGGACGACCGCCCGTGAATACTGGGTGCTCCCAATCGACAGTAAAGCTAGCACTTTTGCTCACTCTGCGGCGCGTCGTATTTTCAAAACCATGGTAGGACTGATGCGCACCTACAACATAATAATGCTTATAAGCACCGTTATAAATGGGACGAATATTGACCGAAGAATCAATGGTAAATTCCGTTGTCCCTGTTGCATTAGGAGCGGCTTTATAGATCACATCCATTTTGGGTACGAAGCTCGCGTAACCAATCGGGTTAATGCGGTTGGTATCCACAGGATAAGTATTGACCCACAGCGCATCCGTAGAGCGATTCATCATCGATTCGGCAGTCGCGTATTGGCTACGATTCCATTTAAAGCTGACGTTTTGTGCATTATTGGTGCTACGTTCAACACGATAATCGTGCGTTTTAAAGGTTAACCAACGGCTTTGGTTGTAGCTGGCATTGGCTTCTAGCTTGCCTTTAGGTCCATCAGCACTAACCTCTACACCACCACTCACTCCTAGCTGGAAGCCGGATACCTCTTTGACTTCATACTCCGCATTGAGGTTTTCTCTCGGGAACGTTTTTAAGATCTGCGCTTTGTTGTTCGAAGAGTTAAATACAAATTGGTAGTCTTGAGCGATGGCATCAGTCGACCAGTCTCGGAAATAAGCATCTAATGTCACGTAATCAGCACCTGATTGACGATAATCAAGACGGTCATTGAGATGGATCCCCGCACCCGTTGTATCATCATCTAAGCTGATGCGAACAATTTTCGCGTCCGGTGTCGCAGAGCCAATGGTGCCATATTGTAATGAACGCTCTAAATTAACTCTATAGATCAAAGAGATATTCGGGTTATCGCAAAACACTCGCGTACCTCGATCCCAAAGATGTGAGTTATTAAACGTACATTCATTATCAGTAATAGGCCGATTGACATTCAAATAAAACGCGACGTGTGGCAAAGAGTTCGTTTCCGAACCACTATTTGACACCATACTGGCCGTACTACGGCGCTGACGAGAATGGGCAATTGGGGCGGCTTCCAGTAGACGAATGTTGGCATCATTCTCGTCATCTAACGGTGTGAACAACAATTCTCCTTTGTGTTCACTGATGATCAAAAAGTCACTGGCAAACGTTAAGCCCAGTTTTTTCCTGAGCAATGCTTTCGCCTCTGTCTTTTGCGACTCACCTTCAATCGTACTGAAATCGACAAAATAGCGCATATGTTGGTTCAGTACATCGTCACGCATCTGCATTAGTGTCGGGGGCTCAACCTCTCCTTGTAACCAATAGCTCGCATTGAAGTAATTGATTTGGCTGTCATCCTGAAGCTCACTGAACATTTCAATGGCCAAACCTTGCGGCTGATTCACGTCAGCTTGAGCGGTGTTCCATACCAAACCTGACATAATGGCAATAGCGCTAAGTGCTTTTCTTCTGTTTATTAACATATAAACCTCGTAAGCATTTTATTGTTATCACGGTATTTAAAAGAAAATAAATACCCATTTTTATTTTTTCAGGCCACAAAATAAAAGGGTATTGGTTTTTTGGAACCTTTGTGGCGAATTATTAATAGATCTTAAAATAACAAACACAAAGAGAAATGATTTTTAATGTGGCTTAAAATCACAATAAAACTGTTTGATTTTTACACACATTGACTGGCTCTAATTTTATTGATATTTTTATTAAGTCACTAAGATTTAACATTAGGATAAATTAATAAAGTAAAACCTTATTGTTATTTATCTAAATTAGGATTTATAAAAAACCCTTCGTATTTTCTTCACTGACAGTTCATTGTTTGATCTTAATACCAAATAATGTTCGACATAGTCGTTTATTGATTGACGCTTAACACCATAAATCCAAAATAGGTCTGACCAGTTTGTTAATTTCACTTTTGCACTTATTCTTTATTAGATACGTGCCTAAACCAATAAGAAAAAAATATGAAACTAATGACGTTATTGATGACCGCAATATTGCCACTCTCCATGGCGATTGCAGAAAATACGGATACCACCTCAGAACCAGTTACCGCTTATGGCGTAATGAATACGCAAAATAAGCAAACCTACACTTATGTACGCTGTTGGTATCGGCCCGCTGGCAATCATGATGACCCAGCAACAGATTGGGAGTGGGCATTGGATGAACAAGGAAATGACTACACCATTAGTGGTTACTGGTGGTCGTCTGTGCGCTTTAAAAATATGTTTTATACCGACACCTCACAATATGAAATAAAACAGCGTTGTGAAGAGACGCTCGGCGTCAGTCACGATTCTGCAGATATTACTTATTTCGCAGCAGACAATAGGTTCTCATACAATCATTCGATCTGGACTAACGATAAACAAAATGCCAAACCCGTCATTAATAAAATGGTGACCATAGGTGACAGCCTTTCGGATACAGGAAATATATTCAATGCGTCACAATGGAAATTTCCCAATCCTAACTCTTGGTTTTTAGGACACTTTTCCAATGGTTTGGTGTGGACAGAGTATTTAGCAAAAATGCACAATTTACCTGTATATAACTGGGCGATTGGCGGTGCCGCAGGGCGTAATCAATATATCGCGCTGACGGGTGTGAACGATCAAGTCCGCTCTTATCTAAATTACATGACAATGGCCAAAAACTACCAGCCAGAAAATACGCTCTTTACCCTTGAATTTGGCTTAAATGACTTTATGAATTACAACCGTGAAGTATATGAAGTCAAAGCAGATTTTAGCAGCGCGATGATTCGTCTTGTGGATTCAGGGGCCAAAAATATTATTCTACTCACCCTGCCCGATGCAACCAAAGCCCCGCAGTTCAAATATTCAACAGCAGAAGAGATAGCGAAAGTCAGCGCTAAGATCACCACTTTCAATGCGTTTATTCAGCAACAAGCACTGTATTATCAGATGCAAGGGGTAAATATCATCCTGTTTGATGCTCATAGCTTGTTTGAAAAACTCACAGCCAATCCACAGCAATACGGCTTTGAAAATGCGACCGATGCATGCCTCAACATCAATCGCAATTCAGCTTTAGATTACTTATACCGTCATAGCTTAACCAATGATTGCGCTTACCATAGCTCTGACAAATACGTATTTTGGGGCGTGACGCACCCTACCACGGCCATCCATCAATTGATTGCCAACGAAATCAGTAAAAACTCTCTCGCGTCATTTCAATTTAAATAAGCACGTCTGACCTTGAAGACAGCACGCAAAGTGCTGTCTCTAAACCCAAATAGGCATCGCGGTAGCGGCTTTCACTTGACGCATGGCGAGGTGGGTATGCATATCTTTTACATTGTTGAGCCGCTGTAACTGACGCGTAAATGCTTCATACCCTGATAAATTGGCACTAACGACTTCCAACAAGTAATCATACGCACCTGAAACCACATGGCAGCTGATCACCTCTTCCATCTCTTTGATTGCCTCTTCAAAACTATCAATGGAAGCGGCTTGATGATTATTCAGGCTAACTTCAACAAAAACCGTCATACCAACTCCGACAGCTTGCCGGCTTAAGCGAGCTTGATAGCCATCAATGATCCCGCTCTCCTCTAATCGTTTCAAGCGTCTTGCGCAGGGAGAAGGTGATAATCCAACCTTTTCTGCAAGCTCTGCGGTGCTTAAGCGTCCCTCTGTTTGTAATAAGGTCAACATGCGGCGGTCTATTCTATCCATTACTCGATCCTTGATGAAATCCACTAACATTTTGCTAATTTATAGCGGATAAGTGCTAAACCATCTAGCAATAAGGGTGAACTTGCCGGATAAAAGTAAGCCGAACCATAGATAATGGTGAGAAACCATCCATTGATGTGAATGAAATTATGATTTATGGCTACCTCGCGATAGGCACCACACTGTTATTATGGTCCGGCTTTTTCCTCTCTTTAAAGGCAGGGGCGAGCGGCCTATTAACCCCTGCGGATATTGCATTAACGCGCTTTTTACTGCCCGCTTTGTTGCTCTCTCCATTGGTTTGGAGAACTCGACATCAATTGCAAAATGTACCTATACGTTACTTAATTGGTCTATTTATTGGCTGTGGATTGCCCTATTTACTAATGACAAGCCATGCGATGCACTACGTTCCGGTTTCTGATGGTAGCGCGCTTGTTCCGGGCGTGCTGCCGCTGTTTGTCTCGGGTATCGCGGTGTTGCTGTTTAAACAGCCGTTAAGTCGCCATCGAATAGCTGGGCTGACTTTAGTGGTGGCAGGGGTTGGTATTTTCCTCTATTCAAGTGCCACTGATTTTGAGTCAAACCGTTTGACCGGGCATTTGATGTTTTTAACCGGCAGCCTGATGTGGGCGATGTTTACAATTTGTGCGCGGGTAGCAAATTTGCATGCGCTCGTCAGCGCGGGATGGGTTGCTTTACTTTCTACTATTTTATTGGCCGTTCTAATCGCTTTAGGCATCGTCGATAGCTACTTAGCCACACACTCTTTTGCACACTGGCCGTGGAAAGAACTGGCGGGACACACACTGCTGCAAGGTGTCGGGGCGGGGCTCATTGCAGCATTTACCTATTTATATGCAGTTTCAACACTCGGCGCAGAACGCTCCGCGGCCTTTGGCTCTGCAACACCAGTCGTGGCAACCTTGTTGGCGATTCCCGTTTTTGGTGAGATGCCAACGCCTTTGACTTGGATCGGATTAGGGTTGATAAGCTTAGGTAGCTTGGTTGCCAGTAATGTTTTAATGAAACACGATCATTCGCAATATTACCGGCCCCCTACGCATCAAAAACGAAGCGCTAAGCGCTCATATCAGCGATAGCAAATCTCTGCCCAACGAGCCAAACCAGCAGTCACTGAACCAAAGTAGTTACCGCTGACAACGGGTACGTGGGGAAGTTGCTGCTCTACCGCTTGGCGTAATATTGGAGAACGAGCAGATCCGCCCGTCATAAAGATAACATCCGGCTTTACGCCACCTTGTTCAACCGCTTCTTTGACCAATTCCACCATTTTCGCTTTAGGGGATTCAATGGCGTCGATCATTTGCTCACGCTCAATTTGCACTTCGATCTGCTCAGAAAGAAGATCGAGCACCACCTGACATTGCGTAAGATCAGATAGAGCAATTTTTGCCTCTTCTGCACGGCGTACAATTTGATAGCCGAGCGTTTCAAAATAGACTTTCAGCAAACGCGCCAACTTTTCTGGTTGCTGCGCCTCTTTGTGTAGCAATTTCAATGCTGCCAAGTTTTGCTGAGCATAGAAGTCACGTTGCGCTTCCACGTTGTTAATTGCAATCGGGTTCCAAAACTGCGTGATCGGCATATCAATGCCAGAAATGGCTTTACTTCCTAATCCAAAAGAAGACATCAACTGTTTGAAAGCAATATAGATATCAAGATCATTGCCTCCGACCCGTTGGCCACTATGCGCAAGCAAACTCGCGGTGCGGTCGTCACGCCCTCGCCAACTCGGCCCCATTTTTAGCAATGAACAGTCGGTGGTTCCACCACCGATATCAACCACCAGTACGGTTTGATCTTGCACCAGAGTCGCTTCATATTCTAAACCCGCCGCAACGGGTTCAAACTGAAAACTGATGTGCTGAAAACCGGCGCGTTTCGCCGCACGTTGTAAAATAGATTCCGCTTGTCGATTGGCCTCTTCACCACCTCGGCCATGAAAGTTAATAGGACGACCAATCACAGTATCTTGGATGGTGCGCTGAAGGTGCTGCTCTGCATTATGCTTAATATTGACCATCATGGCGCACACCAAGTCTTCGAAAAAACTGACCTGCACATCACGTAAACCTGCCGCGCCTAGAAATGATTTAGGGGATTTAACGTAATAAATATCGCGCGGATCCTGCAGATAGAGATCGAGCGCCGCTTGGCCAAAGGCAATGTCTTGCGCGGCAAGTTCAATACTCTCTTCTCTATTCACATTGATCGCGCGGCGAAGTACTTGCTCACCAATTTTATCGCTTGGCGTAATATTGTGATGACGGAACAGATGCTCAGAAATGGACTCTCGCGTCGGGGCGCATATTGTCGAAGGAATGTAGTGGCTTTTACCTTCTATGGGTAACAATGTTGGCTGCCCATCTTGCATCATCGCGACAGAACAGTTCGCCGTTCCATAGTCAAAACCAATAAACATCGCTACCTCCTAGCATCAGAAAAAGGCCGGCGATCCTACCTTATGATTTTCACAAATACTATCCCCAAACTACTTGGAATGTCTGGCGAGAAAAGACATGGATTGGTTTACACAAGCCAAGAGACGAAAAAAGACAGCAGCAGGCAGCCCACATAAGCCATTTTAATCACCTTGATATGTCGATAGTGGATAAGACAAGGTGACAAGATAAACAACGGGATCAGGACAAAAATGGGGTTCATACTGAATAGCCAGCTTAACAATACAACAGAAAGTGCATAGTAGAAGAGCCATGAATTTGGAACCGACAACTTTTTGCCAAGTCCCACTATAAATAATAATGCAGCAAGTAAAGGTAACATCATTAATTACACCTTTTATGATATTAATTCTCATTTGCATTAAATATTAGTCACTGTTCAGCACAAAAGCAATAGAAAAACTAGGTACATTATCAGACACCAAGAGCCATACTCAACACAGGCATTGGAACCGTCTTTCATTTCTCTTTAACCACCCGAATAATGATTAGTTTTTCTAATTCAAATCATAGATTTTTATCTTGCTCAACTTCACACTTTTAGATTGATAAAAGCGCCTAGCCTCACTAATATCTCGCGCCGAAAGAGCGATACTTTTAACGCTGGCCATTAGTTTCATTATTCATATTAATTATATTTCGTAGTTGCACTATTGTGCAGGAGATAGACCATGTCCGCATCGTTTCCGTTAGTGAAACTCACATTTTTAATTGCGATTTTGACCGCTGTCGGCCAAATGACACAAACGATGTACGTCCCGTCCATTGGCCATATGGCGGGAGAATTTTTAGTTTCTCCTGCATCACTGCAGGCGGTCATGGCATGTTATTTAATCCCTTATGGACTATCACAATTTGTCTATGGTCCATTGTCAGACCGTCTAGGACGCAAACCGATTATTATCGCTGGGTTGCTGATTTATATTGCAGGATCACTACTCGCATTATTTGCTCACCAATACGATTGGTTTTTGGTTGGTAGTTTTATTCAAGGGCTTGGCATTGGGTGTGGTGGCGCAATGTCTCGAACCCTTACCCGAGACTGTTTTTCAGGAGCAGAATTGCATAAGGCCAATAGCCTTATCAGCATGTGCGTTATTTTTTCGCCACTCATTGCTCCTGTTCTTGGTGGGTACTTAACAGAAAGTTTTGGCTGGCGCTCTAGTTACTTATTTTTATCCCTATTCGCGATTGCCGTGGTGATCACTATGATGACGAGTATGGTAGAAACATTGCCTAAAGCGGCTCGCAGACACGAATCGGTTGCAAACAGCTATCGCTATGTGCTGAGTGACAAACGTTTCCAAGGGTATTTAATTTGTCTCGTGGCGACTTTCTCTGGCGTCGCGGTGTTTGAAGCCGCTGCAGGTGTATTACTTGGTGGCGTTTTGCAACTGCCTGCCACCACCGTCAGCTTATTGTTTGTCTTACCGATCCCTGGTTATTTAGTTGGTGCGGCGCTATCGAGTGTTATTGCGTTGAACTTCAACGAAAAAAGCGCCTTGTATGTGGGCTTGGTAGCGATAGCATTAGGTTCATTGGTGGTGTTTGTTCCTGGAGTGTTGGGGCAAACCAGCGCATTGACCCTAATTGGTGGTGCCACTGTCTATTTTCTCGGTGCAGGCATTCTCTTTCCCGCAGCGACCACTGGAGCGTTAACACCACTGCCTTACCATGCAGGAACAGGAGGTGCTGTGTTAGGCGGTATGCAAAACCTTGGGGCTGGTTTAGCCACCCTTTTAGCGTCGGCTATTCCAGCTCATGACCAGATGCCACTTGGCGCATTGATGCTGTTGATGTCTGTGTTCGCTGTGGTTGGTTTGATTCGTGTTTACAGTAAACATGATCCATCAAATGAAATGCCATTGGCTGTTTAATAAACTGTAATGAAGAAAAAGCAGACAGGTCACCGCCTCTCTGCTTTTTTTATTTTAGACGTAATGCTGAATTCGACAATTCAATACAGTCCCATCAAAGTCAGTCAATCTTCATCCATCCTTCCGGTGCGCTTAACCCCCAACGAGACATTTCTCCCTGATGGTAAATAGCACGCCCTTGCTGGCCGATTTGGATAGGAATGCGGCTTGCATCTTCATTATTATTTAAAATGCGTAACACCGTTTTGCCCGCCATTTCGCCTTGATCACGACCCGCTAACACAACACCCCCAGCCGCTTTGCCCGCACCGATCGAAAAATCCCAAAAACCAAATAAAGGAACCTCTGTATGTTGGTTTGTCCACGTTAATACAGTATCCGCTGGCACATTATTTTCGCTCTCATCGACCAAGGTTTGGTAAAGCCCCACGACTATGGCGCCAAATCCTTGCTCTTTAGCTGTGCTTATTCTTGTCTGCCATTCTTTCTCTATCGCCACTGAAGCTATCTCTGTCGCAATGCCTAAATTCTTTTCAATCATACTCGCTTGGGTTTGCATAAATTCCAACGCAATACTCGCCGTACTACCCGAATCAAATAACACCAATACTTTACGCTTATCTTTATCGAGCATCCGGCCAATTTCTCCCATGGTTTTCACATAGAGGGGGCGCTCTAAAATACCGGTCACTTTGGCTTGCCCTTGGTATTGAGCCATGAATTTTCGTGGGTTTGAATTAATCCCCAGAAACACGATTGAGATTGGCTCGTTGTAGAGTTTCGGCAGCATATAAACCAACGCATTGTCGTCACCTAAAACCACCACCTGTGGTTTCAGTTGCTGATATTGGCTAAAGGCTTGTTCGGCGATTTGTGAATAACGGCTCGCTGGTACCCGTTTGGTGTCCATCTCAAAGATATGCAGTTCATGCGCAGGCGTTAACGACTGCTTAAGGGCGGATACATAGCTAGCGTCCCATTCATAACCTTGCTCGTAGCTCTCTATTAAGAGTACTTTTCCCGCCATCACGGGCGCACTTATCACACACAATATCCATATCCAACGCATGAACTCCCTCCAATGTTTTGGCTATTTTTTTATAGTGTAGTCAATAAGATGTTATCCACACTTCCCATGTGACATCTATACTCAAATTATCACTCAAAAAAATGAGAAGCAGGATGAACAAAAGCCGAACATTTAATGAAAGCATTGATAACCCACTATCGAGTCGTATTGGTCGCAGGATCATTTTTTTCCTTGTCATTTTAAGTGGTGCTGTCACCCTGATGACAACGTTAGCACAAACATATTTCGACTATGACAGAGAGTTCGATGATGTGGCTCAGCGTCATCACGAAATAGAATTCGTTCATGCCGAACTGCTTGCCGCTTCTTTATGGAATTATGATCTCGTGACGCTTCAACAGCGCTTAGATGGCTTAGTGAACTTACCTAAAATTGATTATTTGGAAATCACGTCTGGCGGTTATCAATTCAGTGCCGGAGAAAAAGTGATGGAGCAATTAGTCGCACACCGTTATCCCATGCTTTATATCAACCCAAAAACGGAAGCCAAAGAGCAGATTGGTGAGATCTACGTTGAGTCTAATGCTCAAGAAATCTACAACTACTTAATCAAGCAGTTTCTACTGATATTGGTCGTGAACGCGATTAAGACTGCCTTTATTTGTTACGCTATTTTGATGATTTTCCATGAGAGTGTAAACCGACGTGTCTTCGCTATTGCTCAATACTTACGCAAATACAACCCTCGCCATCCCCCAAAACCACTAAGACTTCCTCATAAGAAATGGATTATGGGGCATAACGATGAACTCACTTGGCTGGCCGATGAGACCAATAAAATTACCGGAAATGTAACTACGTTGTACAGTAATATAAAACTTGAACAAGAACGATTAGCCGATTTTACGGACGTCTCATCCGACTGGTTATGGGAGACGGATAGTACTGACAGGTTGATTTACACTTCCGAACCCATGCGTCAAGCTTTAGAGATCAGTGAAAATAGCAAGCCACTACTTTCAGAGATTGACTCACTGCGAGATATGAAAAAATTACTCCAATCCATTACTAAACACTGCTCGTTTTCAATGTGTGAAGAGACAATTATCATCAATGATTGTAAGCACTATTTGATGTTTCAAGCAGTAGCACGATATGAGAAGGATATGTTTCTCGGGTTACGGGGCACAGCCATTAATATTACCGAGCTAAAACTGGCGCAGCTTGAACTACAAAAACTCAACCAAAACTTAGAGCGTCAAGTCGCCAAGCGAACCTGCGATCTGGAAAACAGTATTGAGCAACTAAAAGCCACGCAAACACAGTTGATTGAATCTGAGAAATTAGCGGCTTTAGGTGGTTTAGTTGCAGGGGTGGCGCATGAAGTCAACACGCCATTAGGTATCGCGGTGACCGCAAGTTCGGTAATCATTGAGGTAACACAAGAGCTAAATAGCGCCTTCGCCAACCAAACGCTCACAAGTCAGCAGTTTTCTGAATTGATGCAGAGAATGAATGAAACCAATACGATGCTTGAAAGCAACTTAAATCGTGCTGCCAAACTGATCCGAGACTTTAAACAAACAGCGGTCGATCAGGTATCTGAGAGTCGTAGTCAATTCTCAATCCACCAAGTATTAAGCGCGCTTATCGCTAGTCTTCATCCCGAGACCAGGAAAATCCCTGTTATACCCGTACTAGAGGGCGATGAAGGACTAACCATGAACAGCTTACCTGGAGTATTGACTCAAATAGTCTCTAATCTAGTGATGAATAGCGTCAACCACGCTTTTAGTGATGAGCAAAACCCCATCATAACCATTGCGTTCAAACAGGAAGGAGAAAATATCCTCTTAGAATATAAAGATAATGGCTGTGGCGTCGAACCAAAACTGCACCATAAAATCTTTGAACCCTTTTTTACCAGCAAAAGAGGCCGTGGCGGATCAGGGCTTGGCTTGAATCTTGTCTTTAATCTAGCGACTCAAAAATTACAAGGAAAACTAGATTTTAGTTCTAATGTTGGCCAAGGTGTTCATTACGTTTTTACTCTCCCTAAGGCCCTTGAACTTGTTAATGATGATGCTGCAATAAATGATGCAGTAATAATAAACAGAAAGTAATAATAGATAGAAAGTAAGAGGGTCAAGGTTGCCAATCATCGTAAGGACGGTGAATAGCATCATAGAGTATTTTCAACTCTCCACTTTCCTCTAGTTGAGAGAGTATTCGCGTTAAGTATTGATCAACCTCATCGCCTTTAGAGCCGTGAGCAATGACAAATACATCCTTGAAATCGGCAAAGTGTTGGCGTGAAACATTCTCTAAACCTAAACTTTTCAGCGCAATATCCGCTTCTTCTTGTGCCCAGACAAATCCATCAATACGTCCAGCGGCTACTTTAAGTAGTGAAGCATTGATGCTATTTGAGCGCGCAACTTCAAAAGGTATATAGCTAGGAACGGCCTCAACGTAGTATTTATCAGGCTGGCTCCAAAGCTGTTCTGACGTGATTCGATTGGCTTTATTTGTATAAAGAACATGTGCCACTAAACCGAACGACTTCGTACTAAAACGAAATGGTAACTTTCCTTCAGGATCATCAACATAAATCGCGGGTAAGGCAAAGTCAGCTTGCTTATTAACGACCCCATGTACAGCTCGATGCAAAGGGAAAACTTCAATATGGATCTCTGTATCAAGGTCGACCTTATCCATGTACCTCACTAATTCGACAAATGGCCCCGAACCATCCGCATTAATCAGTCCAGGGAGTTCACCAAGGTGTGCGACCATTTGTTTAGGTTCATTAAGTTTGGGATTTGAAGGATCAATTTGTGCTTGTACAAAAGGAATCTGAACGATGGCTAAGCTAGACGTACACAAGCCAACAATCGTCTTTAATTGGTTGCTTTTCACTCTATCCTACTCCCTGAAAACGGATTTATTTTTCGGTTCCAAAAAAGATTCTAGTCTGGAAACTGTTCACGAATAGTGATGAAATCATCCCAATGCGCCAGCATCAGATCGACCAACATCGGATCAAAATGTTTTCCTTTTTGCGCGACAATTTCTTGTTTGATTGTCTCTTCCGGCCAAGCATCTTTATAACTGCGTTTAGAACCAAGAGCATCAAACACATCAGCTAATGCTGTGATTCTGCCACTGATAGGAATGCCTTCACCGGCTAATTGGTTTGGGTAACCGCTTCCATCCCATTTTTCATGGTGAGAACCGGCAATCTCTTTCGCTTTGATAATTAAACTGCGTTTTGAACGACTTAAGATATCAACACCGTATTCAACGTGTTTTTGCATGATCGCCCATTCTTGAGCGTCCAATTTCCCTGGTTTATGAAGAATACTGTCAGGGATCGCCACTTTACCTACATCATGTAGGGGTGACGCATTTTTAATCATATAAATATCCTGCTCAGGTAAGGTCATTAATGTGGCTAATTTTTCACAGATCAGAGAAACCCGCTGTACGTGAGCCCCTGTTTCTTTGCTTCTGGCTTCGACGGCATTGGCTAAGTTATAAACAAGCTCCCTCGATGTTTCGCGTAAATCAAGCTGTAAATTTAAGTTTTCAAAAGTTAACCCTATGTTATACATATAGATTTCAAGCAAACGTTCGTCATTTTCAGATAAGCGCTCAAGCAAATTAATATAGAGTAAATTTTCTACACCACGACTGTCTGTCATATAAAGTACAGAGGCATCATCGTAGCTATGAGACATTTTGCTTTGCAGTGCAAGCTGGCAGCGCTTAGCCACTTCCGAAGGTAAGCGCGAAAAATCACAGTCAGAATAAAAATCGACAAATCCTCCAATAGCCGCCAACGTTAAAGCACACGAACCTTCGCCTTCAGATTTAGGCTGAACGATACAATAAAATGCCGATGCATGGAGTTTAAGTAAAGAAGTGAGCTGGCTCAGTACCGATTCAGCATAGGTTTGTAAGGTTGTGGTATTTTGTACCTTCGCTGAGGCTTCAATCACGCGTTTAAGCCCCTCTTTTTGCTCTTCTATCAAACAGAGATCCCGATAAGATCGCAACATCGAATAGAGCAGGGTTCTGAGTTTTTGTGTGGTAAGTTCTGTTTTCTCTTTATAGTCATCGATTTCATACTCTTGGATGACCGTATCTTCAGGGGCTTGTCCTGCTTGACCCGTGCGCAGCACTAAACGAATAATTTTATTCCTACACTCTTCACGAATATATTTTACCAATTCCAAGCCTGCATTTTCGGTCTCCATGACAACATCGACTAATGCCAACGCAATATCTTGCTTTGTTCTGATGAGCTCTTTGGCTTCAATGCCAGACATGGCGGACAAGAGCTCTAGCGGTCGTCCTTGAAATGAAAAACCTCTTAGTGCTAAACGAGTGATCTGGTGCATCTGCTCATCATCATCCACCAGCAGTACTCGCCATGGCTTATTTTCAACACTAAGTTCATGACTATCCTCACTCTTTGGTTGAGCCTCTTGTCGAAAATCCGCAAACAGATCCATCGCTTATCTCTCTATATTGACAATATTCCTACTCTTATAGGTTTAGCACATAACCGTTTTGTTGGTGGTTAGAATCTAATTAATGTGATGAATAAATTGATTTTTACAAACCATATCCTCAATGATATTGATATTTCAATCACCTTCATAAGCCGTGCTCGAGGTGCAATAATTTCATCGTGTTTAGTAGATAAGAAAGTTTATGAATGAAGAGTGCCATTTACCAATGCCGTGGAATTAATCATTTCGTTTTTTACGAAATTCTCGTGGTGTGCAATGGCTCCATACCTTAAAACGAGTACTAAAGTTTGCTGGGTTAGGATAGCCGACAATGTCACCGACATGTTGGATTGGCCAGTCGGTAGAAACAAGCAAACGAGCGGCGTACTCCATACGCATTCGCGTTAAGTGGGCTTTAGGACTGTGGCCAAAGTGCTGCTGACATAAACGATGTAAATGAGCTTGCGAGCAAGGAAATAATGCGGCGAGATTTTCTATTGTCCAATCTTTATGCAGCTGGCTCTGGACACGCTGAAAGACGCGATTTAAACGCAACAAAGTACGCGAGAGCGGCAGTTCAATCGGTGCTCGGAGCATGATTTCTATCTGTTCAACAATGCGTTGCCCGACCTGCTCACCAAGCTCAGCAGGCAATGTTAAGGTTCGCAGCAGCGCTTGAATACTCGCATACATGACCGCAGCGATAGGCGTTAATGTGTAATGTATTTCTTCTTTTACTGTGTTTTTCCAATGACGCTGTGGTGCAAGAAAGATCCACACCACTTGCCACTCTTCTTCTTCAATTCCAAAACCATTTTCGACACCCGCTGGTACCACAATTAATGAGCTCGGTTCCAGTAAGTAACGGTCAATTCCACTCGTTAGCCAACCTTTGCCCTTCACTGTGTACAACAGCATATGCACGCTCTGATTTTTCCGATAAACAGAAAACATTTCGCGGCAGGTTGCAATTCCGCATTGCACAATGCCGCTTTGCTCCAATGCTAAAACGCGACTTTGGTCAATAAATTCTTGATGTGTTTTATCTGAGATGGAATATCGTTCTTGCTTGTCTGACATATGAGAGTTTGGCAAAAGTTATAGAGGTATTGAGAGAATACAAAAATTACGATTCGATTTACACTTGCCGCATATCAAAATGAGGTAATGCACCATGTTAATGACTCCCTTTCATCAGCTAGACCGTCAATTTTGGCGCAAATTGATCGATATTGGTGTACCAGTATCCCTCCAGTCAATGCTGTTTTCACTGTTAGGTGTAGTGGATATTTTTATGGTCAGCCAATTAGGTGAATCCGCTACGGCGGCCGTTGGTGTTGGCAACCGAATATTTTTCTTTAATCTCATCGTTATTGTTGGCGCTAGCGGTGCAGTAAGCGTGTTAGCTTCGCAATATTTTGGTGCAGGTAACATCGAGGGTATAAAACGGACATTGGCTCAGTCTTGGATAGTGGCTCTGCTGTTTACGCTCCCCTTTATGCTGCTCTATTTGTGGATACCTCAGTCTGTTGTTTCTTTAGTGGCCAATGATGCTCAATACGTCACACTAGCCACGGATTATTTATGGATCACAGCACTTAGCTTATTTTGTACCGCATTAGTAGTGCCACTAGAGAGCGCTCTACGTTCTGTCGGCGTGGCAAAGTTGCCAACTCAAGTAAGCATTCTGGCCATCATTATTAACGCTGTCTTAAACGCTTTACTCATTTTTGGCCTGTTCGGCTTTCCAGAATTAGGGGTTGTGGGTGCAGCGATTGGCACAAGCATCTCACGCGGCTGTCAAACCATGCTGCTTTTTTGGCAAGTAAAGCGGCATTACGCTCATCTATTGCCCAATCGCGAAAACTGGCAGCAAGCAAAAATGAAACACCATAGACAGCGCTATTTTAAAGTTGCAAGGCCAATGATTATTCACGATTCAGCATGGGCGGCTGGCATTTTGATTTACAACGTTATTGTCGGCCAGTTGGGCGTTTCTGAACTTGCGATTATCTCACTGCTTTCCCCCATTGAAAGTGTACTCATTTCCGCCTTTCTTGGATTTGCCGTGGCCGCCTCTATCTTGCTTGGACATGAAATTGGTGCACAGCGTTACGAACGTGCCGCGCAGACTTCTTGGTGGTATGTACTTACTAGCTGCGGGCTGGCGTTGCTGCTGGCATTGTTCTGCTTTTTGGCTGAACCTTGGATTTACGCTTTGATCGAAAAAAGTCCACTGCATGATATACAAATGGCCGTGAATGTTTGCTTAGTAATGGCGTTTGGGATGGTACTACGGGTATTTAATATGGTCGGTATCGGTGGCGTGTTAAAAAGTGGCGGCGATATTAACTACAGTATCTTCATTGACTTATTTGGCCAATGGGCGATTGGCATTCCGTTGGCTTATTACACAGGGTTGGTTCTTGGCTGGCCTTTGCATTGGGTTATGATGGTTATTATGCTTGAAGAGGCCGTCAAAATTATCCTTACAACACAACGGATCCATTCCAAACGTTGGATCAAGAACTTGGTCAACGAGACAGAGCCTTCAACGCTCCAAGCATAGTTAAACTGAGTATAACTCTATGCTTGGAGCGAACGTAACCAACACAGTTGCTGATTAAGTAGGAAATGTCTTAGCGTTACGCCTTATATTTGAACTGAGCAATCTCACTATTTAGTGTCTCTGCTTGCCCAGAAAGGTCGGTAAGCACCCCATCAACATCATTCACCTGCCCAGAAACCGACAGTGAAGCATCGGCAATCGAAGTAATACTGCTGCTGATTTCATCCGTTACTGATTTTTGCTCTTCTGTCGCGGCAGCAATTTGCACATTCATGTCATTCAGTTCGGTTAACATTGACATGATTTGAGCAAGCATATCCGTATTCAAATGGCAGGTTTCAACCCCTTTCACCACGGTTTTATTGGCCTTTTCAATTCCCTGCGACACACTGTTTATTTCATGTTGTAGCGAATCGATTTTTTTACGGATCTCTTCAGTAGAAGTCTGCGTGCGCCCTGCTAATGATCGCACTTCATCGGCAACGACCGCAAAACCACGCCCCTGCTCACCAGCACGTGCTGCTTCAATCGCCGCATTAAGGGCCAGTAAGTTGGTCTGCTCGGCGATACCTTGGATAACATCAAGCACTTCAGCAATAGAATTACTTTCACTATGGAGCCGCTCAATAGCTTCCACCGCCATCCTCATCTCATCGCTCAACAAACTGATTTCATTTCCCAACGCTTCCCCGACGTCGACACTTTGTGACCCTGTATCATTAGCTGATTTCACATAATCGGCAGCTCGGCTAGCAAACTGCGCTACCTCGCCAATTGAAGCACTCATTTGATTTACCGCCGCCGCGACCGATTCTGTTCTCATACTCTGCTCGGCAACGGCGCCTCGCGTACTCTCCATATTGGAAGACATACGATGAGTGCTGCCGTTGAGTGACTCCGTCGCCCGCGCAAACTGCTCAATGGTTTTCTGTAAGCTGCTAAATAGCTGGTTAAAGGCGACCGCAACTTCCGCCATTTCATCCTTACCCTTTTCACTTAAACGCGAGGTTAAATCATTCTCCTGATTAATCCGATGTAGCTCTAACGACGCACTGCGGATAGGTTTGGATATACCACTTCCTACGATGTAAGAAATAAAGAGTGAAAGCACCACAAGAACAGCAATACTAATAAACACCGTCTGCAATACTGAACGCTCTAAAGTCGAGACATCTCGTAACGCCTCAGATTGATCGATTTCAGTTAATATGGCCCATTTTTGTCCCAAAACATCCAGAGGTGCGTAGGCCGAAAGTACTTCAACATTGCGATAGTCTTTGATGGTTTCTAGGCCTTGTCCACCCGCCAATGCCTGTCGTACCGCGTCGGTCTTGATGCGTGATAACGCCGGTGAGCTTCATCATAGCTGCTGCCCAATGAATCAAAATCCAAGTGATGTTTGGATCCAAGCTCGTTAGGGTTTACGCCGATGTAGCGAGCCTGCAGTGCTTTTCCCTGCTCTGAAAGCTGTGCAAACGCACCAAGTTCATTTGGCTGACTGCCACTGTTTTCCTGACGGTAAGTACGACCAAACTGATCACGATAATACCGTCCTAGCGCATCCATATCTTGGGGCGTTATACGGTGGGCAGGATAACGAGAGAACGAACGAGTAAAAGAATCCATTGCTTCTTGAGTCGATACCTCGGAAGACAAGGTCTCAATTTGCAGACGGATCTGTTTGAAATAGTTAGTTATTTCACTCTTTTTGATTTCGCGTACGGAGGTAAGTTGATTTGCGGCTCGGTCATAAAGTGCTTGGCTTGAGAGCTCTGATGCTCGCCACCCAACAAAACCACCGCTGATTACCACGCCAACTGAACACAAGATAGTACATGCCGCAATGATTTTCGTTGATATTTTCATAGTCAAACCCTACGCATAGAAATGAACAACTTTTTGTAAAGCCATCGTCGCCCCCAGCCACTGGGTTTATATGAAATTTGTATTATGAGCTTTTCAAAGTGTAGGTCACGGTTTGGCTTTTGCGTAGAAAAACGACCGGATACATCCAAACAACTTGTTGAAGTTACAGGTAGGCGGTAAGTGAGCTCATCCCCATGAGCACAAGTAAACTCTATGCTGGGGTGAGCAAACGTAGCCAGCACTGCTGCAACTTCAAGTGCACAACGACGGGAAAATAACCATCAGGTCGAGATCTAAAACTAAAACATTGATAGTATTAGTTTTAATCGATTAATCCATCACATTTTGCGGCGCAGATAAAATCATTTTTGTGCAATCCTTTGATGGAATGGCTCCACCAAGTCACGGTCACTTTGCCCCACTCTAATAACAAACTGGGGTGGTGGAATTCCGCTTCAGCTAATTGAGCAACTTGGTTAGAAAATGCCCACGCCAACTTGAAGTTTTTGAACACATACACTTTTTCCAACTGGGGGATGCCACCACGTACAACAATAGACCACCCTTCAAGTTCAGTGAGCAGTTGCTGCTGCTCGGGGATCGATAATGCTAGCGCATCAAGGCTACAAGCTTCACAACGTAATTCTTCAAGCATGGGTCTCTTCCTTGGGTTGAAATAAGGGGGCCAACAAGCCTGCCTGCATGGCACTTTCTACCTGCTGTACAAGATTTTCTTGGCTCAAATGGTACAGATCTCGTAGATCATCCAACACATAGTAAATGGGTTGCATGATATCAATACGATATGGCGTTCTCAGCACTTGTTGGATGTCAAATTTTTCACGTATGGTCGTTTGATTATCAAGGCTATACACGGTTTCAGCGGGGGAGGATAAAATACCTCCGCCATAAATTTTTACACCGTCACTTTCTTGCACTAAACCAAATTCGACCGTAAACCAATAGAGCCGCGCCAAATAAGCTCTCTGTTTTGGGCTCGCGTTAGCCCCAAGCTTGCCGTAAACCTGAGTAAATGATGCAAAATCAGGATGAGTAAGCATCGCGCAATGACCAAAAATCTCATGAAAAAAATCCGGTTCTTGCAAATAGTCAAACTCTTCACGGCTACGCAAAAACGTGGCAACTGGAAATTTTTTCTCTGCCAATAAGGCGAAAAATCGATCGAAATTAATTAAAGCGGGCACCGGCTCGACTTGCCATCCGGTTTCACGTTGCAAAATACGGTTGATATCGGGCAACTGAGGAACCTGATCTTTAGAGAGTTGCAGCATCGCTAACCCATCCAAATAGGCTTGGCATGCTCGCTGCTCAACGACTGTCTCTTGACGTGCGATCAGATCATACCAAATCCGATCCTCTTCGTTACTCCAGTCAATGAAACCTTTGCTATTTAATGGCTTAGAATGATACTGCGTCATACCACAACCTTTTAACAAACCGATTGCATTAAGCCTATCGCCTCGTGAAAAGTCTGCCAATCTTAGGCTCGACATCTGACGACGCTCACGCGTAACAAATATTTTACATTTATGGTTTTTTTACTTAGATATCAGGGATATGATTATGGCCAACCCGTTTGACTTTACGGCGTTCGCCGACAACACTAAACAGTGCCAACAGATCAGAAAATAAACGGATATATACCCACTTGTAGGGTTGTAGGGAACGCGATTATGTTTGAAGAAAATTTGACGCCGCACACACCGCTTTGGGTCCCTAGCCAAGACCGCATCAAAGCGTCCAATTTAAACCAGTTTATTGAGCACATTAATATGCAAGGTGAGGCGATAGAAAGCTACTCACAACTGCATCTCTGGTCCGTTGCCGAGAGAAAACAATTTTGGTTAGAAGTGTGGCAATTTTGCGATGTGATCGGCTTTCGTGGTAACTGCATTTACGGTGAGGGGATTGCGAGATGGGACGACTTCACCGCCGCCAGAGACACAATTTGGTTTCCCCAAGCACAATTGAACTACGCGGAAAATCTGCTCTCTTATGCGTTTCAACAACCGGAAGGCATTGCCGTTTGGTTTAAAAATGAAAATGGGCAAAACAAGAAGCTAACATGGCAGCAACTCAGTGATCAGGTTTCTATTATCCAGCAGTGGTTAAAACAAAATGGAGTTGAAAAAGGTGATGTTGTCGCCGGTTACTTACCCTATATGACCGAAACTTTAGTGGCTATGTTAGCGACTACTAGCTTAGGAGCCGTTTGGACATCAACCTCTCCTGATTTCGGTGTCGACAGCGTAGTAGAACGTTTCGGCCAAGTACAACCCAAAATTTTATTCTGCTGCAATGGGTATACGTTTAATGGCAAAACCCATCTCATGGAAGAAAAAAACGGTCAGATTGCCGATGCTATTTCGAGCCTACACAACATTTGTCAGATCGAATATTTACAGCAACGCTCACTCACGGCTGATTTTAACGACGCTTTTTCTGATTGGAATGCGATTCTCGCAAGTTACCTTCCACGTGGGCTACGCTATGAACGCATTGGCTTCAATGACCCACTGTTTATCTTGTACTCATCAGGTACGACAGGTAAACCCAAATGCATCGCCCATTCGGTTGGCGGTACGATTTTAAATCATCTCAAAGAGCATCAATTACACTGTGATATTCAACCGGGCGATCGTGTGTTTTATTACACCACTTGTGGGTGGATGATGTGGAACTGGCATGTTTCGGCGCTCGCTAGCGGTGCTACGTTAGTTATTTATGATGGTAGCCCAATGTATCCGCAACCGGGTGTATTGTGGGATTTGGCAGAAGAAGCCAACATCACTTTGTTCGGTACATCGGCCAAATATTTAGAGGCACTGCAAAAAACCGCGTATTCACCGAGCGATTACTACCATCTCTCCTCACTGAAAACATTATGTTCAACAGGTTCGGTTTTGTACCCAAAACAGTTTGATTATGTATACGCCAACATAAAAGCGGACTTACACCTCGCCTCTATCTCGGGTGGAACCGATATTTGTGGCTGCTTCGTGCTTGGCAACCCCATATCGCCGGTGTATCGAGGAGAATGCCAAGGCGCAGGCTTAGGACTTGATGTCGCCGTATTTAACGACCTTGGCCAACCCGTGATACAACAACGGGGAGAGTTAGTCTGCTGCAACAGTTTCCCTAATCAACCCATCGGGTTTTGGCATGACGATGGCCAACGTTATCACAATGCGTATTGGAGCAAGTTCTCTGGTGTATGGCACCACGGTGATGAAGTTGAGTGGACCGACAATGGGGGAATACGTTTTTATGGGCGCAGTGACACCACCTTAAATCCCGGAGGCGTGCGTATCGGCACGGCGGAAATTTATCAGCAAGTGAATAGCTTGCCTGAAATACAAGATTCGGTCGCAGTGGGTCAGAAAATCGATAATGATGAGCAGATCATCCTTTTTGTACAACTGGCTCCACATTGCGAACTCAACACCCTACTGGTGAACACCATCAAACAGCGCCTAAGAGAAAACTGCTCCCCTCGTCATGTTCCTGCGCAGATCCATTCCATCAGTGATGTCCCGCGCACCAAATCAGGAAAACTAGTAGAACTCGCGGTGAAGCAAGTACTGCATGGCGAGACAGTCAAAAACTTAGGTGCAATTGCCAATCCTCATGTATTAGAAGAAATCCACGCGCTGTTTACATAAACATTATTCTTGAAATAAAGGCGATGGAAGTTGATGTAGGCACAGCGGTAAATATTTCGGCAGCCTGTCAAATAACCCGCATCTTTTCGTGTAATTTGTCAGTATGTCAGTGATATGCTTTTGAAAAAGTTTGGAGGAACCGCCTTTATTTATGGATTATATTCACCTTTCAAGAATCAGTTTAAAACACCTAACAGCGCTACACGTCATGCTCAGTACCCGCAGCGTCACGCAAACAGCGGCCCAGCTCTGCATTAGCCCTTCAAGCATCAGTAAAAACTTGTCGCAATTGCGCATTCTCTTGGAAGATGAACTATTTTATCGTGACGGTACACATTTGATACCTACCCCTTTCGCGCTACAAATGGGCCCCACTGTCCATTCAATCCTCTCTAGCATGAATGGATTGCTGCATCACTCAAATTTCGAACCTCAACATTATCAGGGGAAATACCGCCTTGCGATGCGAGAAAGTGCCTTTGAGTTGTTTGCTCCTATTTTGACAAACGTAATAAAAAATCATGCACCGCAAGCTTCCTTTACTATCTACTCGAAAGATCACTATGGCTTCGACGCCCTGCAAAGCGGGCTGATTGATTTCGTCATTTTACCACACGATATCAGCCAGCCCCCAACGCGAGATAAAGAACTCGTGTGGGAAGTGATTGCTCACGATGAAATGGTCTGCTTAATGCGTAGTGATCATGCTTTAGCCAATGAAGTACTCACTATCGATCACTACCTTGCTCAATCGCATATCGGCATTATGGATAAAGAGCTGGCTGAACCTTTTTTTGAACAGAGTTTGGCTCAATCTCATCGAGCTCGTCATGTTCCGGTTGTTGTTGCTGACTTTGGTGCGGCCGCCATCTTATGCAAGCATACTGACTCTCTCTTTACTTGCTCCAAACGCTGGGCGGAACAAGCGATGCAAGCTAGGGAGTTGCTCATCAAACCGTTACCTTTCAATTATGGGAAAGTGGCTTACAGCTTAGTGTGGAACAAGCCCAGTATGAACGACCAAGCTTTGAAATGGTTGTGTGATCAACTCAAAAAACCACACAGATGTTTGTGAATCAACATTGAAAATTTAGCTCAATGCTCAAAATAAAGTAGCTCAATGCTTAAAATAAAGAAGGCCAGCACTATTTTGCGCTGGCCTTCTTTATTTATCTTCTGATGTGCTTTTATTTTTGCTTAACCCTAGCCATGAGTTATCAGTCAACAAACAGAATTATTCGTGATCAATGCCTTATAGTCTTCTAGGGAGTGACTATCATGACACTTATCAACAAGCTAGAGCTTACGCAAGTTGGTCATTATAGAACAGTGAAATAATGTAAATAAGCCATTCTCAATCTGGAAAACCATCGACTTTATGATGTTATTTCCTACCAATGCCCATCACTACTGGCGCTAGACCTTTTGAATTTTTAATCTCAAACGCAACTGCGGTTTCCACTTGGCTAAAACCTGCGCTTTTCAGTTGTGTCTCAATTTGGTTTTGGCTAAGACCATAGTCAGGATCATCTTCTTCAACCAACCAGTCCCAATGAATAAAAACGCCATGCTCATCTAATAGAGAATGAATGATGGTAAATACTTCATTAAGATTCGGCACAAACGCGCACACAGATGACGCCACAACAAGATCGAATTGTTTGCGAAAGGCCGGATGTTGCGCGACTAGACCACGGGTCAGAAAATCCACCACGGGTTCAACGTTGGCCAACTCTTTTTTATCCAACTCTTCAATCATGGCTTCAGAGCCATCGAGCGCGACAATATCTCTGGCATGGCGAGACATCATTTGGCTCAGCAAACCCGTACCACACCCGAAATCAAGAACATGTTTACCTTCGAGAGTGACCCGTTTCTGCAATTGCTGAAACACATTTTGAGCAAAAAGCGTTGTGGATTCGTCCTGCTCCCACTGAGCCGCACACTCATCCCATTCGTTCGCCATCATGGCCTCCGTGTTACTTCTTGTATTGGGGAAATTTTCCCAAGAATAAACCAAAACTGTGTTACGTTCATAGAGTTACAGCTCAATCTTGACTAAGAAATGATGAACTGGCTTTGATTGGCGAGAAAACCGTCAGTTGGTAGAAGAACATCAGATAGGCAGGGGTACTAAAATTGTTTATGATCAACCCATTATTGTGCCTTAGAGAACGTTATGAACCTTTCTCAAATTGAAGCATTTTTCTCTGTCGCGGACACTGGCTCAGTCTCCGAAGCGGCGCGACAATTAGAATGTAACCGAACCAAACTCAGTATGGCGATTAAAGCGTTGGAGAAAGAGCTCGATACCGCTCTTTTTGTGCGCACCGGCAACAACCTGACTTTATCTGAAGCGGGGAAAGCAATTTATAAAGATTGTGAAAGTGTTTTGGTGACCATTGCGCGAATAAAACACACCTGTACGCAAATATCACGGGGCTTCAACGCCGAGATGTGGATTGCCCGTGATGATTCTCTTCCTGATGCCTTGTGGCAAGATTTTGCACACCAGCTGAATAATCGTTTTCCCGCGACCTCGTTTAACCTTGTATTGGCTTCAAGCGGCGACTTAGCCAACTTGATTGCCACTCATCAAGTCGATTTTGCTTTTGGCGTCGATTATGAAAGAATCAACGACCCGCGGATCACTTATCAACCTTTGGGTAAAATCCGGATGATGTCGGTGTGCAAAAGTGACCACCCGCTAACTAAAATTTCGCGAGTCACCGACGAAGAACTGCGCAGAGCAATGCAAGCCGTGATGGTCTATTTAAACGAAAAAGATAACCCCGAATTACAACCTTTCTCTCGTCGCTACATTGGCTTCTCCAGTTTCGATTACATGCTCAATACTATCTTGACTGAGAATGCATGGGGCGTATTGCCAGAACCTTTAATTCGCCACTTCCTACGTGAACAAAAACTAACGGTGATTAAGCACACCTACGGTCTCACTCAAGAAGATTACTGCATGTTTACGGCCACGGGCATGGCCGAACACCCTGGCATGAACTGGTTAGCCGATAAGTTGCGTGACTATTTGTTTGATTTTTAATTTTCGTTGTTTAGTTTCCAAGATGCCCACATTTCAAACAATCTAAAGCGAAGACAGTCAGCGTCAATTATCCTGACAGGAAAATAAACTCATAACCAATTGTTTTAATTAAAAATAAACTTAATTCCCAATATTCAAGCCAACGACCAATGCACTTAGAGATTGTCAAAACCGTGCTTTAAGCCAAAATAACAGCATGTTTTCAACAGGTAGTCTTTTATGTGTGCTCGAACAAGAAATAATGAAAATCGCATTTTGACGATTTCGGCCCTTTTAGCTTCTGGCTTTGCTGGTGGCGGACTTGTGGTTGGTATGCTTGTCGGTTCACTGGTTATCGTGTTTGACGGTGTGTATTCACTGGTTAGTTTGCTGTTAACATTATTGTCGCTGGTGGCGTCACGCTACATTCGTAAACCTTCTGACTCGACTTTTCCCTTTGGACGCGCGGTGCTAGAACCTGCGGTTATTGCTATCAAAGCCAGCGTTATTTTGTTAGTCGTGAGTTATTCGTTGTACTCGGCTGTCATGGCATTGTTTAGCGGTGGTCGAGAAGTGGATGCTTCTATCGCCACTGTTTTTGGCACAGTGAACGTGATTGGTTGTGCGATTGCGTGGTGGTTCATGGTCAACAAGAGTAAACGTTACTCTTCTGGTTTGATTGACGCTGAAGTAAAACAGTGGCAAATGGACACGCTATTAAGCGTCGCGGTAACGGTCGGTTTCATTGCCGCTTGGTTGATGACCTTGTCTCCTTGGGCAAAATATGCCGTCTATGCAGACCCAATCATGATGCTATTAATGTCGTTTTACTTTATCAAAGTGCCTTATGACATGCTTAAATCGGCAACACGTGAATTGTTGATGATGTCACCAAGCAAAGAGATTTGTAAAACCGTGGATCAAGGTGTCATTGCCGTAGGTGAAGAATCAGAGCAAGATATTGAGTTAACTGCGGTGACTAAAGTCGGTCATGAGCTGTGGGTCAATGTCGACATTCGTCCTGATGAGAATGAAATGATTGCACTTGAAGATATCGAAAGTACTCGTCGCTCGCTACATAAGCGTTTATCAAAGCTGCCATTCGTACTGCAATTAACCATGAACGTAGCTCGTTAATCAGTCTCAATTAAACGGAAAAAGCCCTCTCGTTCCCGAGAGGGCTTTTTTTATACATAGCAAAGCTGTTGCGATGTCAGGTCAGGCTATTGGCATTTTCTCTTGCACCGTCGATTGACGTTCTCTGGTCGCCCACCAACAAATTAAAGAACCCATCGTTACCATAATCACACCTTGCCAAAAGCTTAGCCCAAGCGCTACACCTAAGATTAGCGATGAAAGCAAGGTTGAAATCACTGGCGTGAAATAAGAAAGAGTCGCCAATAGAACCATATTGCCACGCAAGATTGCCACATTCCAAAGTGCATAACCGCTGCCCATCACCACACCCGTTAACGCTAAATTCAAGATTGCTGGAACGGTAAACACTAAAGTGCTTTCGCTGCTAAGAAAATACTTAATCCAGAGGGCGATAGCAGTAGCCATAAAGAACAGGATAATGGCATTTTGTCCATTGGCTAATTGTTTGGTGATATTGCAATAAACAGCCCAAATAATCGCCCCGCCAAACGCCATGCTATAGGTTAAGGGATTAGTCGCAATATTGGCTGATATTTGCATCACCGAAAACCCACTATCACCAGTAATGGTCCAAGCAACCCCGACAAATGCGAGCGCAACGCTTGGATACACAAGAATATGGACGGGTTTACGGCTGAGAAATACCGCAAACAACACCGTCAAGGCTGGCCACAAATAATTAATCACCGCCATCTCGAGCGCTTGATGGCGATCATTGGCCATACCTAACGCTAATGCTAAGCAGATTTCGTAGCTCACAAAAAGCGCGCCACCGATCAGAACATAACGCAGAGAAAAGTGTTTGAATTTAGGCACACCCATGACAAGCATCAGAAATACTGAGCTCACAGTGTAAATCAGCGCCGCCCCACCAATTGGGCTAAATTGCTCGGTGACCGTTCTGATTAGCCCCATGAGACAGCTCCACAGCAAGATAGCCGCAACACCAAATAATGTATGTTTATGCTGCTTCAATGATGCCCTTCCTTAACTGAACTATGCAGGTCAGATGTTCCATTCATTTCTTTTAATGAACGGAGCACTCTCGCTGGTGTGCCTCCGACTAGGCTATCAGCTGGCACATCCTGATTGACCACTGAATTTGCCGCGACAACCGAACGGGCACCAATCGTGACTCCTTGATTAATCACAACGTTGCCACCAATCCATACGTCATCTTCAACCGTAATCGGCTTACAAAATGTTTCCCACAAGCGGCGGCTGCGATAATCCAAAGCATGCGCTGGTGTATAAAACTGGGTGTTAGGGCCAATCAAAACATGATTACCAATCGTGATTTTAGCGCCATCAAGCATAGTGACATTCATGTTGATAAAGGTTTCATCACCAATGGAAATTGTTTCACCGAATTCACAATAGAAAGGAGGCTGCACCACACTTTGTTGGCCAATTTGACGATATAGCTGAGTTTGCAATTGATGGCGGGCTGTAGCATCGGCGCATTGGTTGATCTGCAACAGTAAATGTCCTGCTTTGCTACGAATGGCTTCCATTTCTGGGTCTGCACCGTCAAACACCATACCATTCATCATTTTTTCCATTTCGGTCATGAGCCGTTCCTCCTTATGCATCTAGTTTATTTAGACTACTTGGATAAACAAAAGAAAAAAGAGAAAAGCTCACTGTTTCACTTTCCTCTTTAATTTCAACCAACCTGTAACGCACAGGAAAAGGCAAGATCAGAGCATATTGCTTTTTCCTAGTTTTATTGATTGACTGGCTTAAACAATCGCCCAACTGTGAGTCATTGTGACACCATTGCCTAACATTAAGCAGACAGAACAGTACTTTTCTAATGAATCGGTCGTCACTTTTTCAACGACACTAGGGTCAAGATCAACGCCTGATACGTCGAAATGGATATTGACTAGCGTAAAAATCCGCGGTGCGGTTTCACGGCGCTCAGCCGTCAATTTGGCGTTACATGCAGTGACCTGTTGATTGGCCGATTTTAAGCCATCAACCACATCCACAGAGCTACAACCTCCCGCGGCCATAAGAACCATCTCCATCGGGCTAGGCGCGGTTGCACCACCACTGCCATCCATCACCACCGAATGACCAGATTGGGATTGGCCCAAGAACTTGAAATTTTCGACCCACTTTACTTCAGCTTGCATTATTTTTGCTCTCTTCTCTGTGCGATGAAACTACAGGTTATCGGTTGGAAAAATCACGCCCGTTTGGCGGCGTATTTCTGTCAATAATTTGGAAACGGTGAGTGAGCGTAATTTGCATTGCTCATCTATTGTCTTGTTCTGTATCTGATCTGCAAATTTTTGTGCTTCGTAAAACATGCGGTTGGCGTGTTGCTCAATACTCAGATCTTGGGTTTGACCACCACGGTTAATTCTCGTGATGCGGTTGCAGGTAGAGATCATCTCAACGTGCAGTGCGGCCTCTTCACCTTGAATTTCGCTCGGCAAATAGGAGTCACTGGTTTTTGAATGCATTAATAGCACATCAAAACCGTCATATCCTAAGATCACACTGCCGTTACCATCAACCCCCGTCTCCAGTAAATGCGCTTGGGCTTGTACCGATTTAGGCTCACCAAACAGTTCAATGGCTGAGCCCAAACAGTAATAACCAATATCCATGATCGAACCATTGGAGAACTCGGGCAAAAAGGTATTGGGCATCTCACCCTTGAGATATTTAGGGTAACGAGAGGAATACTGGCAGTAGCTGAGCACCGCTTTACGGATAGCGCCAATCTGCGATAGCTCTTGTTTGAGAACGGAAAAATTGGGCAAATGTGGGGTTATAAAGGCCTCGAATAATACTACGCCATGCTGTTTGGCAACTTGATACATCTGCTGTGCTAATGAGAAATCAGAAGCCAGCGGCTTCTCACAGATAACATGTTTGCCCGCTTGCATCATTTGAATCGACTGTGGACCATGCAGTACATTCGGGCTGGCGATGTACACGGCATCCACATTGTCACTCTCACCTAGGCTCTTAAGGTCAGTAAACAAAGCAGGAGCATCGTATTTTTCGGCAAATTGTTTCGCCCTGTCCAGCGAACGGGAATAAACCGCTACTAGCTGAAATTCCCCCGTTTTTAATGCCCCTTCGATAAATTGGTCAGTAATCCAGTTGGTTCCAATAACGGCTAAGCGAATCATCATCATATCCTTTCATTATTTTCACCTATTATCTGGAGTTACTCCGCAGGAAGCAATGTTAACCTCACCACTTATTATTTTCAGGTGGCCATTATTTTTAGGTAACCAAAATAAAGAAAACCCCACTAAGGTCTCACTTAGTGGGGTTCCAGTTCTTACTCGCAGCAATCCAGCTACTGATAAGTGCTCCCTGCATCAATTCCTTGATAGTCTGCTGATTCCCTCAGCGCATTCCCTTTCATCGCCTTCCTAGCGGTGTCCTTAACTCCGTCGTCCCGACAGATTTGTGCACTTTTCCTTTGCACCGTCCATTAACTTTCCTTGATAACCATCCTAGTTATTCAGCATCCAGCTAATGTCCTTCGCTATCCTTGCCGATCATTCTTCCTGAATTATCGAATCTTCGTCCTGAAGATGACCTATCCTTGGGTCTTTCCTGTTCCGTGTCCGCTTCCTGCTGACAACTTCAGATTACGGATTTCACTTTTTTCAGCAATCCCCCACCTGTTGTTTTTTCTCTACCAGAAAGACACAAAATGACAATTATCATTTAAATTCAAATAATTACAAAAATTCAATCTCTTTTTATTGCATAGCAAAACGTTAAAGTCTCACGATACGTGTAAGAGATCTCTCACAAACTTAATCCTATAATGGCCTATCACCTCGGCTAAGATGCTCGCACGAAATGAGATAGAGCTCTCACTCTAATACTGATTGGCACGGCTGAATTCTGTTTAGAAATGAGAATTGCTCTAGACTAAGTGTGAGAAAACTAGGATATTAATGTCGATCTTAATCACATATCTCCCTCGCTACTGAGGAAATGCAAGAAAATCGTCAGAGGAACAACACATGATTTCGAAATGGGCACAGCGCTTTTACCAAATGGCAGAACTTGTTGGCTCTTGGAGTAAAGATCCCTCCACGCAAGTCGGCGCAGTGATCACTAAGCAAAATCGCATCGTTTCGGTTGGATTTAACGGTTACCCACATGGTATTTCAGACAGTGCAGGCACCGATGATCGTGATATGAAATACCTCAAAACACTGCATGCTGAGGAAAATGCTATCCTATTCGCCAAGCGTGATTTGGATGGTTGCGAAATTTATGTGACACATTTTCCTTGCCCAAACTGTGCAGCAAAAATCATTCAAACTGGGATTTCCGCAGTGCACTGCCCAGAGCAAACAGAAGACTTCTTATCCCGTTGGGGTGATAAGATCAAAGTCAGCCAAGATATGTTTTTACAAGCGGGTGTTAAAGTAAACTGGCTACCGCTTAGTGATTTGAAATAATTAATCAATGGTCAAAAAAACCGCCCTGCCAAATTGGAAGGGCGGTTTTTTCTTTTAACGAGTTAGCGTGACAACTTTTACTGAAGCTGAATTTTCTTAATCATCCCAGCTTCAGCATGGCCGGGTATATTGCAGGAAAACTCAACATTATTATCACCATGGAAGTGCCATAACAGTTGTTTCGCTTTACCCGGTGCCACGGTGACGGCATTGCCGCCATCGTGTTTATGATTGCCCATTTGGCGCATCATTTCTCGGTGTTTTAGCTGCTCGGCGGCTGAACCAATCGAAAATTCGTGGTCAATTTTGCCCGTGTTCATGACAACAAATTGCACCACGTCATTCGGTTCGATGTTGACCTCTTTTTTGAAGGTGATTTTCATGTCATCCGAGAGTAAAACATGCACCACTTTATCGGGTTTTGCTCCTTTAGCAGGCATGCCGACTTCTGACATGTCATCCATCGCCATGTTCATCGTGTCTGTTTGCTTCATCACCATGCTGCCATGATCCATTTTGCTATGGTCCATTTCAGCCATGACAGAAGAGGTGAATAACGCTAGTGAAAGTGTGATTAGTGTTTTTTTCATTTTGATTTTCCTTAAATTCATCCAGTTACTATTTATTTTCCGATTAGTGCTTAGCTTTTACTTTGCCAGCTGCACGCTATTTGAGTGTTGCGATTTCACGGTTTTTCCATAACTTGAATACCGCAGGTAGAACCAATAATGTGAGCAATAGTGCTGAAGCCATGCCTCCAATCATGGGGGCGGCAATGCGCTGCATTACCTCCGAACCAGTTCCCGTGCCATACATAATCGGGATCAGGCCAATAATAACTGTCAGTACCGTCATCATGACTGGGCGCACGCGCTGTCCTGCTCCTTCGCCAATAGCATTGATGAGATCTTGGCTGTCAATGACCGCACCATTTTCTTGCGCATCAATTTTTTTGTAGTGCCAAGCTTGGTTTAAATAAACGAGCATGATCACGCCAATTTCTACCGCAACACCTGAAAGTGCAATAAAGCCCACCCCCACGGCGATTGAAAAGTTGTAGCCAAGGTAGTGCATCAACCACACGCCACCCACCATCGCCAGCGGCAATGTCGCCATAATGATCAACACTTCTCCGATTCGACGGAAACTGAAATAGAGTAGCAACATGATGATTGCGATCGTGATCGGTGCGACAACACTTAAGCGCGCTTTGGCTCGCTCTATGTATTCATATTGACCAGACCACACGAGAGAATATCCCGCTGGCAGCTGTAATTGCTCCGCTACCGCTTGTTGCGCCTCTGCCACATATGAACCGAGATCGCGTCCATCAATATCGACAAAGACCCAGCCGTTTGGCCGTGCGTTTTCGGTTTTGATCATCGGCGGGCCGTCTTCGTAGCGAATATCAGCCACATCGGCCAAGGCCAAACGTGCACCGTTTTGAGTCACCAAAGGTAAGTTTTGCAGCTTCACTACCGAATCACGGTAATCTTGCGGGTAACGTACATTGATCGGGTAACGCTCTAACCCCTCAATGGTTTCCCCTACATTCATACCCCCCACTGCGGTTGAAACCACTTGTTGCACATCTTTAATGCTTAGCCCATAGCGCGCCGCTTGTAACCGATTGATGTCTATCGTTACATAACGTCCACCAGCCACACGTTCAGCATAAACCGATGCCGTGCCTTGAACGCGGTTAAGGATAGGTTCAAGTTGCGCACCGATGGTTTCAATCTGTTTGAGATCGGGACCCGCTATCTTGATACCAATCGGCGTTTTGATCCCTGTAGCTAACATATCGATGCGTGTTTTGATTGGCATCACCCACGCGTTGGTTAACCCCGGAAATTGCACTAAGCTGTCAAACTCCTTGCGTAGCAATTCTGTGGTTACGCCTTCACGCCATTGATCGCGAGGTTTAAGTTGGATCACCGTTTCAATCATGGTTAAGGGCGCGGGATCGGTTGCGGTTTCTGCACGCCCCATTTTGCCCCACACGGTTTTGACCTCTGGTACGGTTTTGATGAGTTTATTGGTTTGCTGCAATAGCTCACGCGCCTTACCAATCGAGATCCCCGGATAGGTTGTCGGCATGTACATGAGATCGCCTTCATCTAATGGCGGAATAAACTCACTGCCTAATTTGCTCATTGGGTAATAAGCGGAAGCCATTAATGCCAAAGCCAATACAATCATGCTTTTGGGATAACGCAAACTCAGGTTGAGTAGCGGACGATAAAGTGCTACAAGCCCCTTATTAACTGGATTTTTATGCTCGGAAATAATATTGCCACGCACAAAATAGCCCATAAGAACAGGGACGAGCGTGATCGCTAAACCTGCCGCAGCGGCCATGGCATAGGTTTTAGTGAACGCCAATGGCGAGAACATCTTACCTTCTTGGCCTTCGAGTGCGAAGACGGGCACAAAACTTAACGTAATGATAAGTAGTGAGAAAAATAGTGGCGCACCGACTTCTTCAGCGGCTTTGCCAATCACCTGCCAGCGATTTTTGTCGGTCAGTGGGGTGCGTTCAATATGTTTATGCACATTTTCGATCATCACAATCGCCCCGTCGACCATAGCACCGATAGCAATGGCGATCCCCCCAAGTGACATGATGTTGGCATTGATACCTTGCCAGTGCATCACAATAAAAGCCGATAGAATGCCCACGGACAAACTCAAAGCAATCACTAATGATGAGCGGATATGGAATAAAAACAGCGCACACACGACCGCAACGACAATGAACTCTTCTGCTAGCTTATGCCAAAGGTTTTCAACGGCTTGATTGATCAAGGTTGAACGATCATAAGTGGCAACAATTTCGACACCTTCCGGTAAGCTGCGTTGGAGATCAGTCAATTTCGCTTTGACGTCATCAATCACTTGGCTAGCATTTTCGCCAAAACGCATCACGATCACGCCTCCAACCGCTTCTCCTTCACCGTTAAACTCAGAAATACCACGACGTATTTGTGGGCCAAGGTTAATATCCGCCACATCACCTAACAATAATGGCGTTCCTTTGTCGGTCACTTTCAGTGGTAGCGCTTTAATGTCATCAATACTGGTCAGATAGCCACTGGTGCGTACCATGTGTTCGGCTTCCGCAACCTCAATCACTGACGCTCCCGACTCTTGGTTACCATTTTGGATCGCCGCATTGATTTGTTGCAAAGTCAGGTTATAAGCGCGTAGCTTTGCCGGATCAATTTGCACTTGATATTGCTTAACCATGCCACCAACGGTAGCCACTTCGGAGACGCCATTCACCGTTTGCAGCTCGTACTTCAAAAACCAATCTTGCAAACTGCGTAGCTGCGCAAGATCGTGTTGGCCAGTTTTATCTTGCAGTACATAACTGTAGATCCAGCCAACCCCCGTCGCATCCGGCCCCAAGGTTGGTTTGGCATTGGGTGGCAGTTTTGGCGTCACTTGGCTTAGATATTCCAATACCCGCGAGCGAGCCCAATACATATCGGTTTTATCATCAAAGATGATGTAGACGTAGGAATCACCGAAGAATGAATAGCCACGGACCGTTTCTGCCCCCGGAACGGCAAGCATCGCCGTTGTGAGCGGGTAAGTGACCTGATCTGCCACTACCTGCGGCGCTTGGCCGGGATAGCTGGTTTTGATGATCACTTGCACATCTGAGAGATCCGGTAAAGCATCAACAGGTGTGTTCTTTACACTGTAAAGTCCGCCCAAAGTGAGAAACAGAGCCGCCACCAACACCAAAAAACGGTTATTGATCGACCAACGAATAATCGCACCAATCATTGTTGACCTCCTAACGTTTCTGCGGCGGTAATGTTCGTCTCACTACTTGCCTGCTCACTCGCTTCCAGTGCTTTTAGTACATATTCGTCACCCTGCTTTGCCACTAGAAATCGAACCCTTTGCCCTTCAGCAAATAAGCTGAGATCAAACTCCTCCTCAACCGTGAAGTTCATCTGCCCCGCTTGCCAGCCCCATTTGCTTACCGGTTTATAGTTAAGTGTGAGCATCCCAAAATCAGCCATAAGCGTACTGATGTCTCCCGTTAACCAAGCTTCATTGGCAGCTTCCACCCCATTAATACGTGATAAATCAGCGCTTTGGCTCGACTCTGAATCCAACAGAAAATGTGCCGACGTGACGACCGTGTCTTGCTCCGTTAACCCTTGTAAAACTTCAAGGCGCTCGCCTGCTTCGCGGCCAACTTCAACCCTTGCTGAACGGTATTTGCCATTTCCTTCAGCAAGTACGACGCGCGTCATGCCGCCCGAATGGATAACTGCTGATTTAGGAATGGTGAGCACCGCTTGTTGCGATACGGGCTGCAAAGCGATATTGGCGAACATGTTAGGCTTCAACTCGCCCTTCGGATTGAGAAATTTCAAACGCATACGCAGCGTTCGGGTTTTCGGATCCAAAATGGGATAGACGTAATCTATCTTCCCTTGCCACTCCTTGCCGGGAATAGCATCCAGTGTCATTAACGCTAAACTACCCGACGTAATCCAATGTGCTTGGCGCTCGAATACCTCAGCATCGACCCACACTTCGTTTAAAGGACCTGCGCTTATCACCGCTTGCGCTGGCGATAAGTATCCCCCTTCGCGAATATTCAAACTCGCAATCACCCCATCAGCAATGGCTTTGACCTCTATCGATTGAGTGGCTTTGCCTCGAGCGATAATCTGTCTGATCTGTGCACGATCAACCCCTAGTGAAACCAAACGCTCGGTTGCGCCTTTCAGTAAACTTTCACGGCTGGCTCGATGAGCATTTAACAGCTCCTCCTGCGCTTTAACCAGCTCCGGTGAGTAGAGCGTAAATAAGACATCGCCTTTACGAACCTGCTCTCCAACCACATTAATGTTCAGTTTTTCAACCCAACCGGCAACGCGAACATTCGTTTGCCACAATAAACTGTCATCAAATGCAATGTAGCCCACTGTCTCAATACGTGGAGATAACTGCGCAAACACCACGGGTTCCGTTTTCACACCCAAGTTATTTTCGACCGCAGCACTGATGGTCACCGTGCCATTCTTCTCTTGTGCTTGCGTCGGCGATTCGGTGTACACAGGGATGAGGTCCATCCCCATCGGTGACTTGCCCGGTTTATCACGTTTATAGTTTGGGTCCATCGGCGCAACCCAATACAGCGGTTCAGACATCGCATTGGTTGAGTTCATTGCCTCCATACCATGACCAGACAGGTATTGATTGATACTAAACCCCAGTAATCCACCTATCGCTAAGGAAAGTACGGCTATGTTTAATGATTTCATTGAGTTATCCTACTTTTCTACCGGCGTAAGTGTTTCTAAAGAGGGAAGTTTTTCTACAGACGTAAATATTTCTACAGACGTAAGTGAAGGCGCACTAACTTGAAAATCGAACCCATTTAATAGATAAGCGAGGTTACTTTTGGTTAGATTTAAATCGGTCATTAGGCGCATTTGTTCTAATTGCAGCGCTAGTTCATCGCTGGCGGCACTGACGACATCATTAAACTGGGAGGTATTGTTTTCGTAGCCTCTCTCAACCGCTTGAGTGCGAGCTTTCGCTTGCGTTAATAAGGTGGTTTGATAGCGCGCTAAACGCTGTTCGAGGTTCATTTTATCAACCAATAAGGCATTCACTTTGGCGTTCATCTGCGCCAATAGAACATCACGCTGTGATTTAGCCGCGCCCACTTGATATTGCGCCGCAGCGTGGTTTCTACCTTGGCGGTTCCCCGTAAACAGCGGGATATCCATGGTGAGATAAGCACTGACCATATCGGCTGCGGGTCCGCCTTGCATACTGCTTGCCTGACGATAGGCGTACATCACTTCCACACCAAACTGAGGTTGATAGGCCGTTTGTGCTATTTCGACTTGCGTTTGGTTGGTGTGAATTGTCGCTTCTGCCATGCCGACCATCGGGTGCGTGACCAACAAAGCGTAGTGAGTGGTGCTGTCGTTAACCGTAACCAATTGCGCATCTAAACGGGACCAGTTCACTGACTCTTCAGCGGCTAACATAGGCTGTTCAACCAACCAAGCGCTACCTAACCATTCGGATAATTGCGACACAATGCGTTGCTGCATTTGTTGATTGGCTTGTAATTTTTCGTCCAATTTGGAAACTTGTAACTGCGCTTGCAGCAGATCTTGCGCTTCGCTTTTACCTAATGAATAGTTCGTTTCAATAAAACCAGCCAGCTCACGCATTAAGGTTTGGTTTGCCCGCACAATACGTTCAGCGCGTTGTTGGTAGCCTAACTCTAACCATAATTGAGTCATGCTGTTTGCCACTTCCAACTCACGTAAATTAACCTGAAGCGCAACGCCAGTGGCTTGTTGCTTTGCTTTTTTCGCTTGTAATGCCAAGCTTGAACCCCGTTCAAACTGCTGCATTAAGCCCACAGAAATGTTAGTCATAGGATCTTCATCAAACTTAAAACTATCAGTGGGCAAACCACCAAAGCCAACTTTGATCTTAGGATCCATCAGGGTTGAGCTGGCCATTCCAGTTTCTTGTATTGCTTGAGACTGAGCAAAATATTGCTTGCGGACGGCATCATTCGATAATGCAGCGTCAATCAGCTGAGCTAATTGTTTTGCATGCGAATCTGGCTGAGCCATCGCGGCTTGTGGGGCTGCATTCACCATCAAGGGGAATGACAAAACGCCCACTATACTGATCGACCAAGCGATCACAGAGAGTTTAAGGTTCACAATAAAATTCCATCTTTCATGCATCGCAAAAGGTTGAGATGCAACAGAGAGTCACGAACCTAGTTAAAGGCCGCACAAACACGCCATAGGCGTAATGAAAGAGAAATTAAACGATAGGGGGACGGTAAAGTGAGCGGGCGACCATCACAATGCCACGCGTTGCTTCTGCATTGATCAACAATAAAACCGCGTGAGGTGTGAAGGGTTGGTGTTCAGTGATAAAGAAAGCTAACGTGGTCATGCACATGACGCTACAACAGGAATCAACACCTTGGTCGCTGTGATCGATACAATCGTTACTCATCGCTGATGACGTCATGTCACTTGCATCGGAATCATGGTGAGCGGCGCTCATATTTGAGCAGTGTTGCGGCGGGTTTGCATCGTCAGTCACTGAATGGGATACAACCGAAGTCGGTGACATTGTGATCGCCATTAAAGGTGCACTAGACACTAAGCTTGAAGCAAGCAGCGTCATCATCACCAACATGGAAACCCAAATTGTATGCAGCGAAAGTTGCATATCCAATATCACTATCTGACTGAAAACTCTCACAGACTAAAGCTTGCCCTAGGGGTAAGGTCAATTAATTTAAATTTCGAAAATCGATAAAAATAGCGATTAGGCTATCTTCTCAAGAGTTCGCCACTTGCAGATCGCTAAAAATATCAAAAAGTTGCTTGGATTTATAAGGTTTGGGCAAATACGCATCCATGCCCGCGTCAAAGCAGCTTTTAATATCCTCCTCCAAAACGCTGGCGGTTAAGGCGATAATAGGCAATTTTTCAACGCCTTGCTCTTTTTCCCATTCGCGGATTTTCTTCGTCGCGGTTAAGCCATCCATCACTGGCATCATGCAGTCCATTAACACCGCAGCAAAATGTCCCCCTTGGGTGATGGCATCTACCGCTTCTTGCCCGTTGTTGGCCACCACATAACCAATCCCTGCTTTTTCAAGGAAGAAGCTGGCGATTTTTTGGTTCATCAAATTGTCTTCAACGATCAAAATACGCTTATGATTGCACTCTAAGTAGTCTAACTGACTCTCCTCGACTGGCGTTAAATCCGTCTCTGTATCGGCCACTAATGCTTTGAGGGCACGTTCAAAACGCGTCCCTAAAAAAGGCAACGTGATACTTGCCTGCGCAAGATGAATTGCGTCTTTGTTGACGAACAAGTGATGCTGCAGAACCACTATTTTTGCACTTGAAAAATGCTCACGCAGCGCAATGAGATCCGATTGCACGCTGTGGCTTAAGCTTTGGCAATATAAAATACATACGGCGCTAAGCCCACTCTTGACTGCTTGTTCAACATCACGCGCTTCATTGAGTTGAATCCCCCATTGAACGCATTCACGCCGAATAGCGGATGAGTAGTTAGACATATTGGTAATTAACAACGCCTGCGTGGCAAGAGGCTCAACTTGCGGCTGATCTTCGGCAACCTCAATCGGGACGACAAATTCAAAGCAGCTACCTAAGCCTTTAGTGGACTGTACATGAATGTCACCCTGCATCAGATCGACTAATTGACGGCAGATAGCCAACCCTAACCCAGTCCCGCCAAAACGACGGGTAATACTGCTATCTTCTTGAATAAATGGATCAAAAATCGTATTCAACATCTCTTTATCGATGCCACTTCCCGTATCGGATACAGCAAAACGTATCGAGGTTATATCGCCCGTTTCTAAGGTTAAACCCGTGTTGACATAACCATCTTTGGTAAATTTCACCGCATTGGACAACAAGTTCATCAGGACCTGCTTCAGACGATATTCATCCGCGACGATAAAACGAGGTAATGCAGGGTCGAGATAAATATTAAGCTCGATATGCTGGCTCAACGCTTTCGCGTTCACCAAGTTCACCGTGTCGTATACCAATTCAGCGAGTTCAAAGCGATGCGGAGCAAGCTCCAAGTTGCCTGATTCAATTTTAGATAAATCGAGAATATCGTTAATCAAGATCAGCAACGCTTGCGAAGAGGTATCAATATCGGCCAGGATTTCACGCTCATTCCCCGTAAACTCGCTGCGTGACAATATTTCAGTCATACCGATAATGCCATTAAGAGGCGTTCGGATCTCATGCGACATATTGGCTAAGAACGCGCTTTTGGCTCGATTAGCGGCAATTGCCGCTTCCTTTGTTTCCACCAAAGCACTCTCGTACTGTTGCTGTTTCTCAATAATATGGTTGAGATTGATTGTAAAACGGGAAAACTCATCTTTGCCATCAATCGGGATCTGTTCAATGCCGTTCTGCTTTTCACGCAATCGACTCATGGTATTGATGATCCGCTTGAGCTTTGACGAGATGCGAGATGAGGTACTTGCTCCTAGCACAAACAGCAGCGCCAACACGGCTAACAGCGATGCCGATATACTTAACATACCCATTTTTTCTTGCTGGAGACGCACATTCAGTTGAGCCGATAAGTGTTGGTTGACACTTTGCACCAGTTTATCTATCGCCAAGTAACGCTCTTCCACATTTTTGACATAAGAAGCTAATGCTTGAGGATCGGCTTCATTACTAACGATTTTTTCGCGAATCAAGGCGGCTTGGCGAAATTCAGGTTGCGTAAACAACTGCACCAGTTGTTCGAGTTGAGCGCCGTTATCAATGATACGTTCGAAGTATTGTTGCTGGCGCTCAACAGCTTGAAAGTATTCTGTTTGTCGAGATTGAAACACCTCTTGATCCATGGTTAATTCTTTGATTAACCACGCCTCTTTTTGCACCCAAAATGCCAACCAATGCAGGTCGCTATACACCAGATCCAAGGTATGAATATCAACAGGCGCAAGAAAACTGTTGGTTTTTTGCAGCTCGGCCATCACTTCATACAAAAGATTAAATACTTGGCGGCCTAATTCTAGGGTCTCGCTTTGTGAGGCCGACGGCAACTCATCCAACAAATGGTGAAGGTCAAGCACACGGTTTTCTATCAATGTACGGTTGCTTTTACTCCCAAAATGACTATTTGTAGAACCTGTATCCAGCACAATTTTATCCAGCGATTCTGCTAGCTCCTGCTTGAGCTGCGGCCGAGAGTCCTCGCTATTTTCGCTGCGCAGCTGCGCACTGAGCAAGGTATAAAAAAGGGCTGAACTGGTGGTGACCTGATTGATTGCTCCAATCTTTTGGTTCAACACATGGTATGTGTCTAAACGGCTTTCAAATGGGAGGAATAGACGCCATGCCACAGCCAGAATAACCAGTGTTGGAATGAGGCAGAGTAAGAACAAGCGTGCCTTAATTGAGAAGTGGGTAAGTATTACCATTATTATCATCCTTGGAAGTAATACATCCTAGCCAATGGTTAAATAGTAGACGTTATTTTATGCGTCTGCGCTCTTATTAAGATAAAACCAGCGCGGTAACTAAAGCGTTGCGCGTCACGATTCATCCAATAAGCGTAATGGTGAATTAGCCGAAAACTCACCACATTTTAAGATAACAATTTGAATCTAATCTCATTTTTATGAAAAAGAAAAACCATTCCACATCAAATATTTGAAGAAGACCATTATCATCACAAAATAAGTCGCGACTTTAGAATTTGTCAATATCTCTAACCACCGCCAAAAACCACTCAATACGCTGATTTTTACCTAGTTTTCAGTAAAAAATGTCGTCATTATTTTTGCTAGCAGAATAACCATTCCACATTTACAATCCGGCCACATAAAAACAACAATAAACATCGACTTGTATCTCAGCACAGATGACCGTGCAAGATACGCGTTCACCAGCCCTACACTGTGAACATTACTGCTTAACATAACGTGAAAGGTCCCAAGTCAATATGAGCCCAGAGAAACATCTCTCAGACTGGCAAGCCAGCCAAACGATTGCTGAATCTATGTCTCCCCTCATCGGTCAGCTTTATCGCCAACAAGGTGTTGAAGTGGTTTTATTTGGAAAAACACTCATCAACGCCACCACCATTGATATCATCAAAGCACATCGAGTTGTCCGTCGCTACACGGGCGAGGCGCTTTCAACCCAGCAAACGATGCCGATTTTACAAAAGTTGACCACGCTTGCTCTGTCGCCATGTCGTATCGACATTGGCCAACTTGCTCATCAATTTTGGCAACAACATGGTGATGAACATGGCCTTGAGGATTACCTGCTAACGGCGCTTAATGGTGCGTTGAATGGTGAAACACTCAGTGAGCCTAAGGATGTGGTGCTGTACGGTTTTGGTCGTATTGGTCGCTTGCTGACTCGTCTTTTGATAGAAAAAAGTGGCCCGGGCTATCCACTGCGCTTGCGAGCGATTGTCGTTCGTGGGGGTAAAGCAGGAGATTTAGAAAAACGGGCAAGCTTGCTACGCCGTGACTCAGTTCATGGCCAGTTTAACGGCAGCATCATCATCGATGAGGCTCGCAAGGCCATTATTGCCAACGGCAATTATATCCAAATCATCTACGCCAATAAGCCACAAGAGGTTGATTATTCACACTATGGTATTCATAACGCGTTAGTGGTCGACAATACTGGTGTTTGGCGTGATAGCGAAGGGCTTAGTCAACACTTGAACTGTCAAGGGGCAAGCAAGGTGCTGCTGACAGCACCCGGCAAAGGTGAGATTAAAAATATCGTGTTCGGCGTAAACCACGCTGATATTCAGCCCGAAGACACCATTATCTCAGCCGCCAGTTGCACCACCAACGCTATCACACCGGTATTGAAAGCAATTCATGATCAATATGGCGTACTTTCTGGCCATATCGAAACGGTGCACTCTTTTACTAATGATCAAAACCTTATCGACAATTTCCATTCAGGTGAACGACGTGGCCGCAGCGCATCGCTCAACATGGTGTTAACCTCAACGGGTGCCGCCAAAGCGGTTGCCAAAGCGTTACCTGAACTCGCTGGTAAGTTAACCGGTAATGCGATTCGTGTCCCCACGCCAAACGTGTCGATGGCCGTGGCTAACCTCAACTTAGCCAATGCAGTGAATAAGCAAGATCTCAACGCATATCTACGTGAAATGGCGCTTAACTCGCCACTTTCAGCGCAAATTGATTACACCGACTCAACAGAAATTGTCTCCAGTGATTTGGTTGGCTCTCGCCATGCTGGTGTGGTTGATGGCGCAGCGACGATCGCTCAAGACAACCGCTGCGTGCTCTACATTTGGTATGACAATGAATTTGGCTACAGCGGCCAAGTTGTACATTGTATGGAGCAGATGATGGGCGTTCGTTACCGAACTTTCCCAGCTATAGCCCAGTAAACGGCTTAATATTGTTTTTATCTCCACAACATAATAATAGTGAGTGTTTATCTCACCTCCCCCTGCTTGCCGCCTTTTGATATAAGGCGGCTTTTTTATGAAGTGATCAGTTCAATGAGATTTCAACGTCCGAAACTAATCTGCTCGAACACGCTAAGGCATAGCCTTGTTCACGCAGCGCCTTCTGGTCATTCAAAGCCTAAGGTTGCAAAATATTTATCAAGTTTCGATGAGTAATGCTGGTGCAGTTGGTCCGATATAAATTTCTTTCACACCCAATGCGAGTAGCGTCAGATCGATAACAATCGCCTTTTGTTCAAACCAAGAAAGAACTAATGTCAGTGGGAGTTCATTCATACCACGAACAAAGACACCAAAATGACTCAAAATTTGAACTATCTGTCAGAGTCCCAATATTATTGGGGGAATGAACGTCGTCCATACCACTCCAAAAAATTAGAGACACAACATTCATGTTGGATTCATCTTGGCTGCGTTAACCTAGCTTCAATTCAGAAAGAGGTACAGGTTATGAATAGATTTATTGTGACTACATTTGCGCTGGTTGTAGGGTTTTTCGCGTTGATGCTGAGTTTGCTGCTCGCCATTCCTCTCGCTATTGCAGCGATCATCACTGGCAAACGTATAGAAAAGCAGCTCAAGCGCCACACCTTTACGTCAAAAAGCGGCTACGTTATTGAAGGTGAATATGAAGAAAAAACTCAAGCACACTATCGATGAACAACCCTATTCGCCCTCTTTCATTGGCACGGCGAAACTCATTAGAAGCGGGAGGCATTTCCTCCCGTTTTTTGGTATTAGCTAAAGAGTCATGACGACACGGATGGCAAGCGCAATCAGTACTACGCCCGACAAACGGTCAATCAATACGGCACGCGCGCGCAGTTTATCGAGTAATATCGGGCTAGAAAGAATTAAGGTGATGAACGTATACCAAAGTCCATCCACTAAAAATGGTGTTAACACAATAATAGCTTTGCTACTCAGTTCGTTGCCGATGGCGACAAATTGACTGAATAACGCGATGAAAAATAGCGCAATTTTAGGACTAAGCAGAGAAATCAATAATCCCTCTTTAGCCGACTGCCACACACTGACTGTCTCACCCGATTCTAATTTAGCCGCCACGCCCCCTTTTGAACGTAATGCATTGATACCCAAATAGGCCAAATACAACGCGCCTGCATAGCCTACTGTCTTAAACAGTAAGGGGGATTGATGCAGTACAACCGCTAAGCCAATTAAGGTAATGAAGGCATAGACACCAATACCAAATGCGTGCGCCCACGCCGTTGCAAACCCATTTTTACGCCCACCAGCGAGGCTATGTTTGGCCACCATCGCTAGGCTTGGCCCTGGCGACATCGCGCCTAAAATACAAATGGTAAATAGTGATAACCAAACGGTGAATGTCATGGATTTCTCGCTGTTGTTTCGGTGATTTAAGGTAATGACGATAACGAAATGACTCGCATAACGCTACCTGAATGTGGCACTGCCCAAACGGCCTGATGTTGCAGGTTAGCCGTTGCACCCAATGGGCATAGGCAAACTGAGATAGATGCATATTATTTCGCTTCAGCGTATGCTAACCGCCAGAACGATATTTGGGAACGGAAGCCGTGAATAAGTTAAAACAAGAGATCACCTTGCTGTCTGGTATTGGACAACTTTCCACCACTTTAATGGGAACAGGGTTATTTATGATCCCAGCGATTGCCGCTGGTATTGCAGGTGAGCTCTCACTGTGGGCATGGCTACTGCTGTTTGTGGCGATTTGCCCGATTGCACTGACGTTTGCCGCTCTGGGTAAGCGTTACCCTAACGCCGGCGGAACCGCCTACTTTGTCCGCCAAGCTTTTAACGCTAAGTTGGAACGCTCGGTTGCTTGGCTTTTTGTCAGCGTGATCCCTGTCGGCGTTCCGGCCGCTGTCGCATTGGCGGCAGGCTTTGCTCAACAACTCCTCCCTGCGCCACTCAACTCGGCGATGATGGCGCAAGTATTAACCGTACTGTTGCTGATTGCGGTCAATTTGGCGGGCACCAAATCTTCCGGGCAGTTACAAACCGTTATTGCGCTGAGCATTTTCGTATTAGTTGGTGCTTTTTTCTGGATAGGCGATGTTGGCGCTGCAGATTTAGCCATGCCCGCACTCAGCACGGACAGTATTTGGCCGATTGGCGCCGCACTCGGAGTGATGTTCTGGTGTTTCGTCGGGATTGAAGCGTTCGCTCATATGGGAGAAGAGTTTAAAAACCCACAGCGCGATTTTCCGATCGCGATCATTGTCGGCTGCTTTGTGGCAGGAATCACCTATTGGGCATGCTCGGTGGTCATCCTTAAATTTGGTGCGTATGGCAGCGCAGAATTTGATAGCACCTCCATTCCTTGGCTGAGCGAACAAATTTTTGGTAGCAGTTTGGCAACGGTGATAAGCCTTATCGGCTTTTTTGCATGCTTTGCGAGCATCAATTTATACACGCAAAGCTTATCTCGCATGGTGTGGGCACAAGCAAGGCAATATCGACCAGAAAGCGCAATCGCCAGAATTTCAATCCGCGGCGTCCCAGCCAATGCAACCATTGCTGTTGGAGTTGTATTAATGGCTTCTTGCCTGCTTGGTGAATGGTCTGGTCTTAATCTGGAATTTTTCCTAAAACTTGCGAATGGAATCTTTGTCTTGGTTTATCTGTTAGCGATGTTCGCCGCTTATAAATTGCTCAGTGGCATCAACAAACTGTTGGCGGCGATTTCGTTGATCCTCTGCACTGCGGTATTTATCTGCTTAGGCTGGTCAATGCTGTATGCTCTGACTATCTTCATTTTGCTCTCTTTACCTTGGCAACGTTTGGCAAGAAAAAGTCAGTCGAAGCAAGAGCTTTAACTTATCGCTTACCTTGCGGTATTGCCGTGACCACTTAAGTGGGCATCATTCTGCAAATAAAAATTTTGCCGAAATAAAAGGCTCTCAATATAGAGAGCCTAAAAAATAGCAAGGAGAGGATATTAAATTTAAGTGCGGATGTGCTTAATCGCGCTGTTTAACTCATCGACATTACGTTGCAAATCAACAACGACAGGCCCGAGTTGATTGATGGCAACGTTCATATCACCCGAAAGGGCTTTAATGTTACTAAGATTGCTGGAAATTTCGTCGCTCACAGCCAATTGCTCTTCTGTCGCAGCCGATATCGACGTATTCAATTTATGGATCTCAATCGCCGATCCTTGGATGGTACCAAGCGCTTCGTTCGCCACCGACATATTAGAGCGCGTTGACTGCATTTTATCAGCACTCACCCGGATCGTTTTGGTCGATTGTTCTGCTTTCTCTTGCAGCATCGAAATCATGCTTTCGATCTCACCCGTCGATTGTTGAGTTCGTTGGGCAAGTGAGCGTACTTCATCCGCTACCACCGCAAAACCGCGACCTTGCTCACCCGCACGAGCAGCCTCTATCGCCGCGTTCAACGCCAGTAGGTTGGTTTGTTCAGCAATCGCTTTAATCACATCAAGCACATTACCAACGTTATTAGACTCATTCGCAAGTTGCTGGATGATCTCGGATGTTTTGGTAAATTCACCCTCTAATTCACCGAATTCATGGGTCGTTTTATCAAAGACCTGTTTACTGGTACTGGCTTCTTTTTCCGCGCTGCCCGCATACTCTTCTGCCATGGTGGTGCTTTCCGCCACGCTAGAGAGCGCCGATGTCATCTCTTCCATCGCCGTCGCCGCCATTTCAAGTTCTTGATTTTGCTGATTCGCCACTTTGACGTTTTGTTTGGTGACATCGCTTATCGTTTCAGAGATGGCCGAAATGGTGTGGTTTACCTGGTTTATTTTGCTAATGGTGGTGGCATAACTACCAAGCACCTTATTAATGGTGCCGCCGATTATACCCAGTTCGTTGTGACTGTTATCGTCAACTCGCAAAGTCAAATCAGAATTTTTGTCTACTTGTTGTAGCAATTTAGCCATGGTATCAATCGGCTTCACTACTTTTCGGTTAACAATGGCATACCCAATAATGGCAATAATAAAAACACTAATTAAGGAGATATTTCCAACCAATACCGTACTTTTTACTTTCTGCGCCGCATCCATGAATTGTTTATTGGTTCGATTTTCTAATTCAATAAAGAACTTATCGATCGGAGCCATGATTTTGGCTTTCTCTTGATGGTATTCATTACTGTGTAAGAGAGAAATCGCCATATTACGGTCTGGCTCTTTTCTAACGGTGTAGTTGCCATTGCTATCAGGATAAAGCCCCTTAACCGCATTCATCGCTTTGACTTCCATGTTCACTAAGCCATCTGAATTAGCTTGAGCTTCTTTGAGCAAACTAAACTCTTGCTGAGTAAAACCAAGATCCGTCATCATTTGGTTGAGAGAGATATTCTTACCGTCTGCTTTAGGCTTTTGTCCATATTGCAGCACAAGGTCCCAATATATCGTGTGGTAGTTCTGCGGGCGAGGTTTCTTACCATTACGAATATCAAGAATATCCATGTACATTTTTTCGTATTTTTCATCGCCACTGACCACATAAGTCCGGCCTAACCGAGTTAAGTCATCAGAGCTTTGACGAAGCTCATCGGCCGCTTGGTAAGATTGATAACGAACTTGAGCCATATTATCAACTTGTTGCATCAGCCCATTGAGCTGCAATACCGTCACAACACTAATGACAATACCAATACCGATGACAGCAAACACGAGCTTCATGGTGTTGTTGATATTCATAAAAGTATCCTTCTTCATTTATCAACGAAATTATTTCTGTTTATTCATTATTATTATTGCTTTTAGCATAGGATGAGAATGGCCAAAATGTCGAATTTTACGCCACAATTATTGCATCAATTTTAAGCACCATCATACTTCAACTTATTTTTTCAGTCGGTACTGGCAACTGAGCCAATACCTCTTTAGCCGCTTCAAAATCAAAATCTTCAATCGCATGCATCAAACTTTTCTTTTGCTCGTCAGACCATAAATTGCATTGTTTAATTTGGTGGATCATATGAATCGCATCAGCATCGTAGTTTTCAACACATTGCACTAATTGTTGGTAGAGCAACGCAATATCACGGTGCTCTTGCTGCGGATGTAATTGTGTCTGCTCCCAATCTCTTAGCTCATCCAACAAAGTAGACATCAACTTTGATACCGTGTTGAGATCTTGAATGGCGGGTTTCGTATGTCGCTGCACAACCCCTTCCATCTCGTTGGCTAGCTGCGCAATAGGCTCAATCCCTAGATTAGCCGCTGAACCTTTTAGGGTGTGCATCACTCGCTCTGCCTCTTCCCACAGCCCCTTATCAATCAATTTAGGGAATGCGGCTATTTCTTGCTGCTGGCTGGCAAGGAAGTGATCCAATATTTCAAAGTATCGCTGCGCATTGCCACCAATTCGGAAAATCGCTTGCTCCACATCAATACCCGTCAATTCTGGGTAGCCAGTGCTCGGTTTCACTTGATTCGGTAATACCGTAGAGGGTACTGGCGTGGTTTCATCCGCCTTTAAATATTTGCGTAGTACGTGGTACAAGCGCTGTACATCAATTGGCTTCGCCACATGATCATTCATACCTGCATTTAAACAGTGCTCGACATCTGAAGACATCGCATTGGCGGTCATTGCAACAATCGGTAGCGTTTTCCACTCCTCATGTTGGCGGATCTCTTTCGTCGCACTGATACCATCCATAATGGGCATCTGCATATCCATCAGCACTAAATCAAAAGCTTCTTGCTGCAATTTCGTCAAAGCTTCTTGTCCATTATTAGCAAGAACAATGCTCAATTGAGTACTTTCTAACAGGCCGAAAGCCACCTCCTGGTTCACTTCGTTATCTTCTACCAAAAGCACTTTTTGCCCAATAAATGTTGGCCTTGTATCATGATCAAGATACTCATGGCTCTGCCTTAATTGCTCGATGCCGTAGCTGTCCATAATGGCATCAAGGAGATTTGATGGGTTCACAGGTTTCACAATCAAGGCATCGACTAATTTACTGTTTTCTCCCACCAAGGAGATTTCTCGGCCGTAAGCCGTGACGAGGAATCGTTTGGTGTTATCAAAAACACCCAATGGTTTCATTCTCTGCAGCAACTCTATGCCATTCATACCCGGCATATTCCAATCAATAAACAGCATATCAAAATGCGTATTGCGGATTTCATCGAGCGCCTCAAAACCGTTACTGACTGACTTCGCTTCAAAATGCATCGCATTGAGCAAGGTCATTAAAATATTGCGTGCCGAGTCATTATCATCGACTACCAACGCACGTTTGCCTGCTAGAGCGCTGAGTGGCTTAGCGATATCGCGCATTTTGGCTTCTTGCAGCCCACACTCAACCGTGAATTCAAAGGTGGATCCTGACCCTTCTTCACTGTGAACTTGAATGTCGCCACCCATCAATCCGACTAGCTGTTTACTGATGCTAAGCCCCAAGCCCGTGCCTCCATATTGGCGAGTAATGCTATTATCAGCTTGAGAAAATGCAGAGAATAGAGTGGCTACGTTAGATTCAGCAATGCCAATACCTGTATCAGAAACGGTAAACGTCAAGGTCACGTTGGCGTCGTTTTGCCCCACGACTCGTGCCGAAACGATGATCTCCCCTCGTTCGGTAAATTTCACCGCATTGCCACATAAGTTAACGAGGACTTGCCCCAAACGCAGCGGGTCGCCCACCAAGCCCACTGGAATATGTGGATCGATATCTAATAAAAACTCGATGTTTTTCTCTTGGGCTTTTAGCGAAATCAAGGTGGTGAGGTTATCCAATACCTCATCAAGGCTAAAATCAATGTGCTCAACATTCAGCTTGCCCGCCTCTATTTTGGAAAAATCCAAAATGTCGTTAATGATGCCAAGCAAGTTTTTCGCCGATTCATTAATCCGTGAAATGTATTTTTGTTGCGTAGGATTGAGCTCGGTATTGAGTGCTAGATGGGCCATGCCCAAAATGGCATTCATTGGTGTACGGATCTCGTGGCTCATGTTCGCAAGGAAATCGCCTTTGGCTTGGCTCATGGCATCCGCGGTCTCTTTAGCTTCTCTTAATTGCTCTTCCATCTGCTTGCGATCGGTTAAATCAAGCAAAATTCCGACAATTCCAGAGACTTCACCGCGATTATTTTGGAAAGAAGCTTCGTATACCAACATCTCTCTTTTGTGGTGTGAAGCGTCATAGAGAGACAATTCGTAATCTTGCGAAGACTGCTCCTCTCCAAGCCTTTTATGTACTTGGGAAAAAATGGTCGCCGTTTCATTTTGAAAGATATCTTGCGGCGATTTACCGATAATTTGCTCGGCCGACAGGCCAACTAAATCCATAAACTTAGCGTTAATGGTGAGATACGTACCAGAGGCCGACAAGCAATACATGGGGTTCGGCGTCGCATCGAGGATCTCTTGATTCAGTTGAGATTGTTCGAGTACTTTCTGCTCGGCTCGTCGCTGAATTTCAATGTTTTGGCTCAATTGAATACTGACCGATAAGTCATCCAACATTTGCGATAACCACTGGAATTGCAAACTCGACAACGACCCGATAGTACCCAGCTCTAGTAAAGCGACAGGATGCTGATTGACGTGCAGCGGCAAATAATACACTTCGTTAATGACTAACTTGCCACCGTTAAATTCAATGTGACAGTTGCCATCGAGTGCTTTCATCGCATAGGGCTGACCGCTGAGCAACACGCTGAGCTGCGTCGATGATGGATCGGTGTATTCTCTGGCCGAATGCTCACCATAACCCACCCCAGCCACTCGTTTTAATACGCCCTCTTGATAGATGTACATGCCAACCATTTCCAAAGGAAATTGATGCAGTAAGAATTGCGTAACTTCATTACACAAACGGTCCGTAGAATCGTTTTTGCGCAGGATGATATTGAAATCTTTAAGCAAGGTATTTTGGCTAAGCTGCTCAGCGATATGATGAAACACCACATTCAAACTGTCGATAAAATGTTGCAGCTCTGCATAGGCGGTTTGAGTGATCGTAAAAGCGTAATCTTCCCGTTTGACTTGAGTCACAACCGTTTTGAGTAGCTGACTTAACGGATTGATGTAAAGACGCCACAGCAGAACAAAGGAGGCGATGATCACGCTGAGTAAAGTTAATACTAACGCCAAGTTTATCCATTCATAACGCAGCGCTTCGCTATCGGCACGTTGAATGTTTTGCTCCATGCGTTGCATGATCGATTGATGTGCAGAACCAATCGCCTGCATAATTTTCGCCTTTTCCGCGAAGTATTGGTCACCATAGAGAATAGCCCGAGCCAATTCCAGATCCGGCTCACCTGTGTCGACAAATTCGCCTTGGCTATTCTTTTTCCATCCTTTGATGGCCATGAAGGCTTCTCTTTCGAGTGACACCAGTGAATCAGACAAAGTAAGCGCATTTTTGAGCTCTAAAAACTCCACCGATTCAATGCCCGAAAGACGCATTCTATCGAGTAACGAAGGGTTGTCTGGTGCACCACCCAGTGAACGGGCAAGCAGTTTGTTTTGTGCAACGACATCCCAAAATTCGTACTCATTCCCTTTCGGTAAAGGCACAGAACCATTTCTGACGCTCAGCACATAGTTAAAAAGGTTGAGCCACTTTTCATCGCCCGTCGAAGCGTAGGCCCGGGCAAATTTGGTTAAGTGATCTGAACTCTGCTTCAACTCTTGTGACAGACGATAGAAACGGTAAAGTTCGTCGTTCAGTTGTCGGCTCTCAGTTCTCAGAGCGGCCACTTTGTCTGTGACACTAAACATCGCAATGGAACATAATCCCATAGCAATAAATAAGACGGTGAATAAAGTTCGGATGGATCGCATGTGAAGCGCCTTCTTAATAATTTTCTCACTCTACTAACGCTGAGATTAGCTATAGTTATTGATAAGTTTAGACTTAAACCCAACCTTCGCCGCTCAATTGCTATTTTTTATTAGGAAAGACTCATGCCCATCGAAAACTTGGACAATTGTACCGTGTTAATCGTCGATGATTCGCCAGATAACCTTGCATTTATGTCACAGGGGTTGGCTAACCGATATCATGTCAAGGCCGCTAAATCAGGCCCGATGGCGCTCAGTATCTTAGACAAGTTTTCTATTGACCTAGTGTTGCTCGATATTGTTATGCCGGAAATGTCAGGTTTTGAAGTCATACAAAAGATCATGGCAAACCCTAACACCCAAGACATCCCTGTGATTTTTCTGACCGCAAAAGATAACCCTGAAGATCAAAAACTGGGGTTTGAGTTAGGTGCGGTTGACTATGTATACAAACCCGTAAGCGTACCGTTGCTAAGAGCCAGAGTAGATACTCACCTGCAAAACAAAATTTCAAAAGACATACTGAAGAACCAAAATGGCTACTTGGAAAAAGAGGTGATCAAACGTTCAAATGAATTGGATAAAATGCAAGACGCGGTCGTGTATGCTCTCGCCAGCCTCGCTGAAACCAGAGACCCGGATACGGGTAACCATATCCTGCGAACACAACATTACGTCAAAGCGTTAGCCGAACAACTGGCTAAGTTGCCAAAATATCAACAAAAGCTAACGCCGAATGTTATTAATACCTACTTTAAAGCCGCCCCTTTACACGATATTGGTAAAGTGGGCATCGCCGATAACATACTATTAAAACCAGGAAAACTGGACAGTGATGAGTTTGAGATCATGAAAGGCCATGCCAGCTTAGGGCTACGTGCGCTAGAAAAAGCGGAAAAGATGTCAGGCGCGAAAAATGACCTTATCGATATGGCGAAAGAGATCGCCCATGGGCACCATGAAAAATGGGATGGCTCTGGCTATCCTAACGGTTTACAAGGTGATGCTATACCACTCAGCGCACGGTTAATGGCTGTCGCTGATGTTTATGACGCTCTGATTTGCCGACGCATCTATAAGGAGCCGATGCCTCACGCTGATGCGAAAGGGATTATTTTGGACGGAAGAGGAAGCCATTTTGACCCAGAAGTCATTGATGCCTTCTTGGCAATAGAAGAGCGCTTTATTTCGATTGCCCACGAATACGCCGACGATTGATATCTTGGTAAGCAACGTATTATTAAACAAAAAGATAAACGTATGAAGGTAACCTTTCGCCCCGCAAGTGACAGCGATTATCAATTTGCTTTTGATCTAAAAAAAGTCGCAGAAATGGATGCTATTACGGCGATATTTGGCTGGGATGAAGAGTTGCAGCAAGTGCTGCATCGCCAAGAATGGCATTCTGGTCTACCAACGATCATCTGCGCTGATGGCCAACCGATTGGCACTTATTTACTGCAGAGCAAGCATGAAACGCTCTACTTCTCACGCTTTTTTATTCTGCCAGATTTTCAAAATAGAGGGGTGGGTAGCCAAGTGTTACAACTGGTCGTCAACCAAGCCAATCTGACTCAATACCCATGTAAGCTCTGTTATTTGCAAGGTAGCCCGGTCGGTGCTTTGTATCAGCGATTTGGGTTTACGCACTACCAAATGGACGATGAGTTTTCTCATATGCATTTCATTCCAACGCCCAAAGGCCAATAGCTCAGTACCCTTTGTGCTATCTTAAATTAAGGTTAGCGATCGGCAAACAGCTTACGCGGCGAGAAAATAAGCTTCATCATTAACGCCAACCCACCTGTAGCACAACAAAATGGTTACATTTGTTTATTCATATTCATTACTTATTGAATAAAATGCGTGAGCAATCTCTGATTAATGTCGTTTCATTTATAGGGTAAATGGTTGTGTGAACAAGGTTTCATCTTTTTTTAACGTTACGTTAGACAATATTTTCATTAACACCTTTGGATAGGAAACAGATATGTTGTATTTGGAATTTTTATTCCTGCTATTAATGCTCTATATAGGCTCACGCTACGGTGGTATTGGCCTTGGTGTGGTTTCTGGTATTGGCTTGGTCATTGAAGTTTTTGTCTTCAAAATGCCACCCACATCACCACCGATCACCGTCATGTTGATCATTCTTGCCGTTGTCACCTGTGCTTCAATACTCGAAGCGGCTGGCGGATTGAAATACATGCTGCAAGTGGCAGAACGTTTACTGCGTAAGAACCCGAAAAATGTCACTTTGATTGCACCGTTCGTCACTTACGCAATGACGTTTATGCTGGGTACTGGCCATGCGGTATATTCCATCATGCCGATCATTGGTGATGTGGCATTGAAAAATGGGATCCGTCCTGAACGTCCAATGGCTGCGTCTTCTGTTGCTTCGCAAATCGCGATTACCGCTTCCCCAATCTCAGCGGCCGTTGTCTACTACCTTGCTCAATTGTCGAATATTCAACACGAGATCACCTTACTCTCTATTTTGCTGGTCACTGTACCTGCGACCTTATTCGGTACGCTGTTGATGTCTTTGTACAGCTTGCGCCGCGGGAAAGAACTAGATGATGATCCTGAGTATCAAGAACGTCTGCAAGATCCAGTGTGGAAAGAGAAAATCCTAAACACAACCGCGACAACGCTGAATGAAACGTTACCCGCGGCAGCGCGTAATTCTGTGTTGATTTTCATTGGTGCGATATTAACCATAGTCGTGCTAGCGATGGTGCCAGAAACACGCACTATTGTTGAAGGCAGTAAACCGATCAGTATGGCGGTGGTTATTCAGATGATGATGCTCTGCTTTGGCGGTATCATTTTACTGGCAACCAAAACCGACCCACGAGATGTACCAAACGGTGTGGTATTCAAATCAGGTATGGTAGCGGCAATTGCCATCTTCGGTATAGCTTGGATGTCGGATACCTATTTCCAATACGCGATGCCGCAGTTTAAATCAGGCATTGTTGAGATGGTTACCGACCATCACTGGACCTTCGCGCTTGCACTATTCATTGTTTCTGTTGTGGTGAACTCACAAGCCGCAGTAGCGGTGATGATGTTACCTGTAGGCCTCGGGCTAGGTTTAGAACCTGCGCTACTGGTGGGATTAATGCCCGCACTGTACGGATACTTCTTCATTCCAAACTATCCGTCAGATATTGCAACGGTCAACTTTGATACCACAGGAACCACCAAAATCGGTAAGTATTACTTCAACCACTCGTTCATGTCCGTCGGTTTAATTGGCGTCGTGAGTGCGTGCTGTTTAGGTTATGTGCTGAGCCAAATCATCATTGGTTAACCCACTGTAAATGCCCCAGACTGATACAGCGCTGGGGTGTGTTTACTGCTAAATAAAAAAGTGCACCCAACTGAGCCTGAAGCCGTTGGGTGCACTTTTTCTTTATTTAACTGCCCTTTTCTTTATTTAAACGTCATGCTTGATAATGTTGTTGTCCAATAAGAAGCCAACAATGTCAATCGACGCCATGCCATCAAAATTGAATTGGCTGGCAAGATCTTGCACCACAATGGTTTGATGTACGTTATTGTCCGTCAGAATTTCCAATTCCACATCCGTCGTGTTGGTCATCACTTTCGCTTCTATCTGATGAGATGTGTGTAGCGAAACGAGCAGTTGATCCATGGGTAAATGTAAATCGGCCACAACATCAGTGAGATCGATCACATCACCTTCACCAGCGTTGAAATCAGTGATAGTGTCGGTTTGCTCATCAACAGTATCGAGCGTCCATTTAAATATGTCAGCGCCACTTCCCCCGGTTAAGATGTCGGCACCAAGCCCGCCAATCAAGGTATCATTTCCGCCACCACCCACTAAGGAATCATCACCATCGCCACCTTCAAGGTGATCATGACCACTGCCTCCTAGCAACTGCGCCCCAACATTACCGGCGAGCAATTGCGCATCATCCCCGTTCGTTGATTGATCAATCGTGCTGCCGTCAGGCAATACTTCAATCGCAATATCAATTGATGCAGAAGCTGCACGGCTACCATCCGTTTCTGTTGAGATAGCCGCTACCGACAGAGTGTGTTGCCCTAAATCGAGCCCGCTAACCTGTAATCCGTCGATAGCATCAGCGGAAACAATCCACACTCCGTTTTGCTCAGTCACGCTGCCCGAGCTACTGGAAAGCGTAGCGCCACTTGGCAGACTGTCGATCTCCAATGACAACACTTCATGGCTATCCGTTAATGCCGCGATTACCCCCAGCAATGCAATACCTTGAGCGCTGATACTTTGGCTAACATACGTCTGCTTCATATAATTAAAGCTCGGATCAAGGGTTAATATCGGCGTATTGGCTTTGGGCGTCACCGCAATACTGACGGTTTCTGTCTCTTCTAACGCCATACCAGAAACATTGTCGGCATAAACACCACCATCATTGGCCTTAATTGTCAGATCAATATGGTCACTACCAATCGCGGTGGCATCAACAAAAACGCCACTGGCGGGATCGCTGCTATTAAGTAGTGCGTTGATATCCGATAACGTGCCTTGTAGGACGAGTTCTCCAGCCAAATTGGTGCTCTGCGTGACAGAACTTAACGCGGGGATCACGGCACTGAGCAAACCTTCGCTCACGCTCAAAATCACCGTCATGGGGTCGTTGGCATGTGAGCCTGCATAATCGACATCACTCACACTCAAGCCGGTAACTTTTTGCCCCGCCTCTTCATTAATCGTTGTGGTGACCGTAGCACTATCAATGGTGGGCGCATCATTGACCGCCTGAACATCAACTGAAACAGTAAACTCACGCGCAGGCCCCAAATGTTCAGTACCGTCCAGCCCTGTATCGACCGACTGTACTTTAATCGTCAGATCTCCCGCCCAAGTGTCCTTATGCCAATCACCAGAATTAAAAATCAGTTTATCTAAGCTTTGCGCATCGGCATTCAACAGCCATACTCCACCACCGATGTAAGTCCCCAGCGTGCCATCAGGCAATGCAATACTTGCTCCATCTGGCACCCCGGAAACTTCAATTCTCAACGTTTCTGGTGAGTTTTCACTATGGTTCGTACCAGCTGCAATGGAATCGGCTTTATCGATAATTTGCGCGTTGATATCAATTTCAATGTCAACGCCTTCATCGCCAGCGCCGTTAGTCACTGGTTCAACATCCACCACATCCCCAACGGGCGCAATATCCAATCTAAAGCTGCCGTTATGCTCTACAGGCACACCAAGCAAGGATTCTTGGGTAAAGACCTTGATGCCGATTTCCACTTCGCCACTAAAGTTCTTCGCAGGTTTCATCGCAATATCGGATAAATTGATCGAGGTTTGTGCTGGGTTGTTAATCTGAATGCTCCACTCACCACCACCATTATTTTTCACGGTATAGTCAGAAGAGAGAGAACTCACGACAAAATCCGTCGGCACCCCAGTAAGCTTGATCGACACAAATACCTCAGAGCCATCTGTATCGGTCAGATCAACGGTAAATTCAGAACCCGGTTTAGAAAGGACAATCCACTCATCTTCCAGACCGCTCACTTCAATATTGCTGCTACCACCACTGGAAATAATGACGTCGTCTACCACTGGCGTCACATCAAAACTTACTTGTGTGGTAAATGGTTTATCAGCATCAGTATTAGCCACACCCAACGCATTGGCATTGGTATCATCAAATTGCGTGATATCAGTCACTTTCCCCGCCACGGTAATGTTGACGGTATTATCATCATCGCCAGTCGGATAATTGGGTGCGGGTTTGAAATAAACATTGTCTAATGCCGCAGGTAGCTGAGGCTGACTAAAAGTGATACTGGTACCGAGATCATTGCCTTGCGCATCAACAAAGGTTCCGATATTGGTTCCTTGTAGGGTTAAGGTGACTTCGCTCAGCACCTCTTGTCCTTCCGTAGCGCTATTGCGAATATCAGCAAGGTCAATGTCGAGCGAAAGATGAATAATACCATCTTCATACCCGGTGCCGTCATTGGTCGGAACGTCGGACGAGCTTGAAGTCGGCTGATGATTTGCATCTAACCCAAGCGAACCTTCTACAGTCAATGTCGCTTTAGGGGTAATGTCATCATCTTGCGGTTGATGCGTTCCGGGAACATCGGCCACAGGAGAAACTGCCACTGGGATTTGCGTACTGAAGGTTTTTTCATCACCAGAAGCCGTGTCTGTCGTCACAAAAGTAATCGGCAAATTAAAGTCGCCCGCGTAATCTTCAGGTAGATGCAGATGCAGATTTTCTAACCCTGAAATCGAGCCATCGGTATTCACGGTACCTTTGTATACATACAAGCCATCAACGAAATCAAAATGACCACCAGATAAACTTGCGCCAACTGGCAGCACACTTTGCGCGATGACAATACTGAGCTCATCTTCTACACCATCAAAACCTGAAGCGCTCACCATCAATTTATCTTGAATTTGCTGACCTAAGTTAATGGCGTTATCTTCGACGCCTAATACAATATCATCCGCATTGCCAACTAAAGTAATGTCAGCCGCTACCGTGTTGTTGCCCGTAGCCGTGAGCGGAAATTGTAAGGTGAGCTCTGATTGCACTTGTTGAACCACTTTGGCTTCAGAGCTATCTTCCCCTTGGTCATACACTTGGGCAAAAATGGTCACAGTGATGTCGTTATAACCATCACCATCAGGATCGTTACCACTACTCAATGTCAGGCCATTCGGCGCTTTTACACTGAAATTCTGCTCATCAACAATGGTCCATGAGCCATCCCCATTATTAATTGCACCAGTAATCAGTAGTTGATCAAGTACCTGTGGCGTAATATTGCTAAAACGCACCACCAGTTGGTCGACCACTTCTAATGATTGGTAACCTTCTGTCGATTGAGTGTCTGCATTATCAAAGCGTATAACGTTCGCATTAGGCTCGCCGCCGGCCGCATCATTAATAGTAAAGTAAATAGCACCAGAGGCATCTGCGACAGCTTTATTTGTGACTACGCCGTTGTCTTCAACACGCAGTTGTCCATCAGCTTCAACTATCGGCCTTACCGTAACATCAACAGAGCCATGAATGACTTTCGAAGCAATACCTTCGCCAGAATTGATTGCATCGACGTATTCGCTGTCTTGCTCTTTAACCACAATCTCAGTGCTCAAGGTAAAATCAGTACTGGAGTGCTCTGGTGGCCGAACTTGAACGTAACCAGTTGTCAGCACTTGCGCTGAGAAATCTTGCTCGCTCTGTCCCAGTGCGGGGGTCAAAATGAGCTTGCCGTCACTGTCTAAGGCCGTGACAACACCATCGACGTAAATAGTACTACCAGCTGGGAAGCCAGAAAGTGTAACAGAGGCAAAATATTCATCAGCATCAAGATGTTGTTCCTCTTCTGGCTGCCAATGAATATTAATGCGGCTGTCCTCGTTACCAAGCGAGTGTGATTGATAGTTGTCAACAACATCAATCACCGGTGCCACTTTAATGCGAATTTCCGACTCAATTTGACGCGTATGTCCATCATTTTCAGTAACGATGGTGGTCATTTTGATGTTGATGTTTTCGGTCGATGAATGAGATGGCTCAACTCGAATACCTGAATCAACCTGCGCTGAAGTTAGATTCGCCTGATAAATAGGTTGCTGCGCAGTATCGTAACCAACAAATACCAAGTTAATCACGCTACCAACACTGTCATACAGTTTGACACCATCTGGAATGTTCGACAGCAAAACGGTGATCGACTCAGAGCTGTCCGCTGGATTATCCGCAAGCTCACCGGATAACACACTAAAGCCAAAGCCAACGGATTGATTTTCATCAATCGTCGTTTCAATCACTTGCAGACCATTTTCACTAAATTCATTCCAAGTGTTAGTACTGTTTGAGTGAAAATCAATGGTTGGAATATCTGCTACGCCCTTAACTGAAACATTAACCGTCTTAGCACCTAACGAGATTTCATCTGTCACCGCACCCGTAGAAAGATTGACCATATCTTTAATAATCCCTTCAACAGAGAAGGTAAAATCAGCGTTGCTATGCAATGGGGGTAGCACTTCAACTTGGTCAAGATATTGTTCAGGAACTTCATAATAAGTATGACCATTGGCATCGGTTATTTGTGATATTTCGCTGGCTCCGGCTCCCAACCAAATCAGTGTGACACCTGTTTCTGAAAAATCAGAAAGACGCACATAGAGTGTTTCTGAACCATCAGAATCAACGGATCCCGCCATCGTAATGACTTCACTTAATAACAAGGGATCGTGATCTGTGGTGGGGTCAACGGTATTTTGCGTAGCGGCATTATCTTCAAAAACATTGACTCGATTGACAGAGAAGCTGCCCATGTCGGCAACAGGGCTAACATCTATCACGATTTCTTTCGTTTCTGATCGGGCGCTCTCTTTACCAACGTGAGCGTTAGTTTGCTCGGTCGTGATCGCTGTAATATCAAGTTTGATCTGACCACTGAAATTATCATTAGGGTCAACTTGTACTTGGTTAATGTTACTCGCGCTAACAAGATAATAGTGACCTGAAGCATCCGAGCTCATTCCAACCGGCGTACCATCTGCGTAGACTAGTTGCGCCTCACCTTCACCTTGAGTAAAGCGGATCTCATACAGGATTATTTCGGGGGTACTGTTATCTTGTGTCTGCGCTAAAACATCGAGAGTAATATTGTCACTATCTTCTACTGCATCATAATGAAATTGGCTGCTTGAGGTCCAAGTCGCAATATCGGCCACACTTTCCACCTCAATGCGCAATTTCCCGTTCACATTATGATCGTGCAGGCCATTATTCAAAACCTGCACAGTAATATTGAGTTGGAAGCCACCATTAGCGCTGGCATAGTGACGGTCAGGCACAAAATACAAGTTTTCAATCTTAGCAACACTGCCTGTTAAGCTTTGCTCCACCGCGTCTGCGGGCAAAACAAATCGTCCACTGACTAGCTCTAATTTGACATAAACATCCGAACTATTGAGATAGTAAAAATCGCCATGCGCGTTGCTGGCCGTGATTTTTACATCACCAATCGATTCATTGCGATCCAAATCATAAAGATTGATCTGCAAATCCACTTTAAGCGGTGAAGTATTTAAGCCGGATTGGTTATCTTGGCTATTAGTGATTTGATTGGGGTCGTTAAACAAAATAGTGACACCATCGCGTCCAGCATCTTCAGCGCCAATAACATTAGCAACTGTGATAGTGGCATTTCTATCAAGAATATTGATGTTCAACTGTTCGGTTGAGGCATCACCATCAAAATCTTGTGCAGTGACATCGACAGTAAATGAAATGGTCGGATCATCACCATGTTCAAGGCTAGCAACTGGTTTAAATGTCGCGTTACCGTTAGGCGTTATCGTCAGTGTGCCTAAATCACGCTCAACACCATTTTTTATTTCGACAACCGTGACCGTTTTTGTGATGCCGTTAAGTTCAATTTCATTAGCTAAGCTTGCGCCATTGCCATCCCTAAATTGAATATCACGACCCGCTTCATCAATGGCCACAAATTTAGTGATCGCACCATGATCTGCACCTTGAGTATCCGGTGAGGTATTGTTGTCTTGGCTAAATAAATTGACTGTTTTTATCGCCGTATTTTCAACACTAGTGATGCTTTTATCATGCAAAGTTGGAATATCATCAACAATCGATATTGGCAAACTCGCTGAGGCTGAAACATCGCCATCTCTATCAGTTGCGGTAATCGGAAGATCTAAAATATAACTATTTTCACCATTACCCGTCGGGTGGTCGATGGCTTTAAGCAGTTCAAATTGGTAACTATCGGCCGAGCCATTTAACGTGAGACGAAAAACCACATCCGTCGTATTCTTAATCACCGCCTCATAAACAGTGACACCATTACTGCTTGAAATTTGGATGATCTCTATCTCTTGACCACCAGACGTTAAATTCTCGACAGGCGTGGTGAGATCAGACACTTGATAACTGACAATACCATCGGCCCCGTCAATCACATCAAAGTGCCCAGCAATAACGGTGCTGTCTGAACGATCAGAACCGATCGTGGCTAAGTCATCTTCATCCACGCTCTGTTCGCTACCGGTGCGAATGCCGACAATCGTTGGCTTGTCATCCACAATAGTGACAGGCAGTAGAATGTCAGAGGCGTCGCCATCATAGTCCGTCGCCACCACTTTGAAATTCACCAGTCGCTCATCGCTGCCTGCGGCGTGATCAATCGGACCTTGCAAAGTAAAACGGTAACTGCCATCCGCATTGAGCACTAAGCTAAACACCGCATTGCCACTGGGTGTGGTGCTGGCTTGGTAGTGGTAGTTACCATTGACATCGATTGTCGCCGCGCCCAAGATCACCGCTTCGCCTTGCGAGGTTAAGCCCGCAAGCGGGTTACTGCTGGTATCCAACTGATAGCTCACCACCTTATCGGCGCTTTGAGTGGTAAACATTCCCTCAGCGAACAGCGGCTCTTTGCTACTGTCTGAGCCTGACGTTAAATCGTCTTCGTCAACGCTGAGCGCTTGCACGCCGGTGATGATTGGCTGATCATCATGGATGGTGACGGGCAGCAGAATGTTGGCGCTGTCGCCATCATAATCGGTTGTCACTACCTTGAAATTTACCAGCAGCTCATCGCTCCCCTGCGAATGGTCAATCGGACCTTGCAGGGTAAAACGATAGCTACCATCCGCATTGAGCACCAAACTAAACACTGCATTGCCGCTCGGTGCAGCGCTAGCTTGATAGTGGTAGTTGCCGTCGGCATCGATTGTCGCCGCGCCCAAACTCACCGCTTCACCTTGCGAAGTTAGACCTGCAAGCGGGTTACTGCTGGTATCCAACTGATAGCTCACCACCTTATCCGCGCTTTGAGTAGTAAAAACTCCCTCGGCAAACAACGGCTCTTTGCTGCTGTCTGAGCCTGACGCTAAATCGTCTTCGTCAACGCTGAGCGCTTGCACACCCGCGATGATTGGCTGATCATCATGAATGGTGACAGGCAGCAGAATGTTGGCGCTGTCGCCATCATAGTCGGTTGCAACCACCTTGAAATTCACCAGTAGCTCATCGCTCCCCTGCGCATGGTCAATTGGCCCTTGTAGGGTAAAACGATAACTGCCATCTGCGTTAAGCACTAAGCTAAATACCGTCTGACCGCTTGGGGTAGTACTTGCTTGATAGAGGTAGTTACCGTTGGCGTCAACTGTCGCCGCGCCCAATACCACACTTTCACCTTGCGAGGTTAACCCAGCGATGGGGTTGATGCTGGTATCAAGCTGATAACTCACTACCGTATCGGCCCCTTGGGTAGTGGTGAAATAGCCTTCGGCGAACAACGGCTCTTTGCTGCTGTCTGAGCCTGACGCTAAATCGTCTTCGTCAACGCTGAGCGCATCCACACCAATGATTTCAGGTTTATCGTCAATAATGTTGATTGGTAAACGCACACTTTCAGAGCTATCACCATCATAATCGGTTGCCAATACCGAAAGGTTGAGTAATAACTCATCACTATTGGCTGGATGATCCAGCGCGCCTTGTAACGTAAACTGGTAACGACCGTCTGGGTTTAATATCAACTCAAAAATAGGCTGGCCATTGGCGCTCGCCTGATAGGTATAAACCCCGTTCAATGACGAGGAAGAGGCCAATTGTACCGCGACACCAGCCGAGGTTAACCCCGCCAACGGATTAGCACTTAAATCCAACTGATAGCTTTCAATTTGATCAGAACCCAATTGAGTATCAAACTGTCCTGAAACGGTAATCGTCTGTGAAGCACTGGCATCCGAACCGATATTTGCCAAATTATCCTCATAAACGGACGTCGACGGTTCATCGGACATAACAGGGTTATTACCATCACCAATACTGATTGCGATAGAAATCGGCGAGCGAATAGGATTTCCACCCGCATCAGAACCGGTTACATCAAATTGAATCGCAATTTGATCATTGGCAAAAGAAACTAAGCCACCTCCCACGGAGGGAACATGGTCAATCGGTTGACTAATGGTCGTCACTATCTCTAAGTTGATGTCTTTACCGACAGACGTCGCCACTAAATCAATCCGTAGCACTTCACTGCCGTCAAGTTCACCGACAATATGGTTAGCCGTAGCATCATAACGAAAGCTTACCGCTCGCCCAGCCGAAGTAATATCGCTATTCAGCTCTGACAATAGCGCAGCTAATGAAAGGGATTCAGGGACAAAAGAGGCGGCATCCAGTGGCAGATCTCCCGCCACGATTAAAACATTTGCCGTCACTGATTGTGGATACGAACTTAGTGAGAGCGAACCTTCAACTAATGCCGCTGATAATGATTCACCCCCAGCGGTAAAACGCAACGGACTCAAATTCGTTTCAGTCAATGATTGCTGAGCATCACGCCCTGCAGTTTCGAAAAACGTACTCGCCAATACTTCTGCAAAATTGTAATCAATGGTGATGAAGCCAGCATTTGCAGAGCCTTCACCACCTGCTCCGGCGGCGGTTGCTTCAAGTATTTGGGTCGGGTCTTGGCCATCTAAAATGGCTTGTTGGATGGCAGCAATATTATCTGCGTCAAAACTCACCTCGTCTAATAAGCTCAGATCAGCGTTGATCTCGCCTTCAATCGGAAATTGAACTAAGTCAACTGAGCTCTCAGAATCTGGTGACGCATTGCTAAAACAAGTAATACAATTCTGATCGACTACGGTCGCTTGGCCATTAAGCAGTATCGTCACCGACGAATGATTCACTGTGATTAAGATTTCATCTTTATTTAATTGATCACCCGCGCTTACTTTACGCGCATTACCTTTGGCATCCGCTGCGATAACATCACCAACCACTTCTTGTACTGACGCAGGCTGAACAACCACTTGTAAATCCATAAGGCCCCCAAATACTTCTCGACGATGAGATAGATGAAAAAACGATCAGTAAACTAATTGTTAGTTTAGTCGCAATTGATTATGCAATTTTATATTTCTGTAGATTACATTTTAATCTAATTGTGCGTTAAAGGCTCACCAGCGTCAAAATGGAGTCGCGCTAGGCACTAATCCCATAAAAAAACACTATCGACTTGTATATTAAGAAAATTATGAAATTGGAAATGAGCAACAAAGCCTTTGAAAAACAGATAACTGCTCTTTCATCTCACTTTTGAGACAAGACTCTAGGTTACGTTTAGAAATTAATTACTTATAGTAATCAACATAAAAGCAATACTGATTTTTACTGGTAATAACCTATGAGCACTGTCTGTAATGCAAAACAATGACAGTTCACCGAGCAAATTTAGCGTTGCAAAAGAGATACTTTCGGCAAAGATAAACGCATTTATTCCTATTCTGGGTATTTTCTTGTTTGTGTTTACTTTCGCGATAGTTAAAAACTTTTATGACACTAACCGGCAGGCAACCCGCTTCGGTGAACAAGCCATTACACAACTGGAACATCACATCAATCAAACGTCGGATGAACTGAACCAGTTAAGTAAAAACATTTCAAAGCACTGCCAAAGAGAAGACATCATTGCTCTGAGGAGCTATGTATTTCGCTCAAAAATGGTCAAAGAAGTGGGCATGTACAACGCTCACGGGACTATTTTTTGCACCAGCAATGAAGGCCATACCACCATTCATTTATACAAACATATTCTTGACAGGCTTAAACAATCTCCAACGAATACGACCATTTCATTAACAAAATCTCGCAGTAAAGAGCAAACATTTTTTGTCTATGCTTCACAGCCAGATATGAGCGGCCTCAATGCACTGATGCCTCCAGAACAGTTTATGAACCTAGTCGCTCCTAAACTTGCCAAATGGCACTACGGCTATCAGGTCAACGTGTTAAGCCAAAGTATTCGCAGTGATCAGGAAGAGATCGATTCTGCTCATACTAGCTTTCTCTTTAAATCCGAGCATTACCCACTCTCAATTCAGATCTACTTAAATAACGGATCTTATGCTTACCATTTTCTCGATAACTTATGGCTTGTCTTGCTTACAGCAAGTATTATCTCTTTGATTTATCTTGCTTATCACAACTATTACCTCAGCCGAAACACCTTAGAAGTCTCTTTGAGAGAGGCAATATCAAACCATCAGTTGGAACTCTATTTACAACCGATCGTCGATATTACCGAGAATAGAATTGTTGGTAGCGAAGCGCTACTGCGCTGGAATGAACCCTCTCAAGGCTATATTTCACCCACCATTTTTATCCCGTTGTCAGAGCGTATTGGCGTGATTCACCAAATCACCTACCGTGTGTTGAAATTGGTGACAGAATGTGTGGAGCAGCACAAACATGCGTTGCACGATCAATACATCAGCATCAACATCAGCCGGTTATTGATCATTGATAATTACTTTATGGATTACATGAAACGCTACGCGACAAAACACCCAGCGATTGTTCCACGACTTCTGTTGGAGATCACCGAAGACAACCATTTCAACGTGGACGAGTTGAAGTTAGCTATGGAAAACTTACAGCGACTGAAACAGCTAGGCTTTAAAATCGCGATTGACGATTTTGGTACCGGCTACTCGGGTTTAAATTTTATCCACCAACACGACTTCCACACTCTCAAAATTGATCAAGTGTTTATTAAAAGCTTGCATCAAAATTCAGCCATTACTTCGGTGTTAGTGTCGATGATTAAACTAGCAAAGCAATTGAACATGCGGCTGATTGCTGAGGGCGTTGAGAACCAAGATCAGGTGAGAGAATTAGAGCTGTTGGGTGTACGTTACATCCAAGGTTTTTATTATTCTGAACCTATGTCTGTGGATGCTTTCTTCCAATTTACCCTGTCCGCCAAGCAGATCGCACACCGCTAATCACGCGATCAATCGAACGGTGGCTTAAATTCAGTTACGACTTAAATTGAGCTTGCAGCGCACGGCTGACGGGTAACTTATCAGGACCAATCAAGACGTACATTTTACCCGTGAACTCTTTTTTCACTTTATCTATCTTGGCAACATTCACTGCCGTTGAACGGTGGATTTGCCAAAACTGATTCGGGTCAAGCTGCTGCAGCAACTCTTTCAATGAACTGCGCAGTAAGAACTCCTGCACTCCAGAATCACTCTTTACGTATATGGATAAATATTTGTCTTCGGCTTTAGCGTACAACATATCCGCCACCGAAATCAGGTGAATATCTTCACCTTTTTGAACTTTTAACCAGCTTAAAAACGACGGCGATGCCTGTTGGCTTATATGCTGTATCTGCTGTAAAAGGGTTTGCAAATCAGGTAATTGTCGCTCAGAAGAATGCTCGGCTAATCTTAGCTGCAACTTAGTACAGCACTGCACTAAACGCGCTTCAGAAAGCGGTTTCAATAAATAATCCGCCGCATTGGCTTCAAAAGCTTGAATGGCATACTCGTCATAGGCGGTGATAAATACAATCAGTGGTGGCTTTGCCAAACCAGCCAATTGCCTTGCGAGCGACATACCATCCATTTCTGGCATTCGAATATCAATAAAGGCCACCTCAGGCTGATGCTGCTCAATCATGGACAATGCCACGCGTCCATTTTCGGCTTGCGCGACAATATCGAGCTCTGGCCACACTTCTCCTAATGCACGGTTTAAATGATGCCGCAATAGCGGTTCATCATCAGCAATAATAGCGGTCGCAGAGACAGTACTCATGTGGCACTTCCTTGTAGTTGGTCCAATAATAGCCGCTTTATTCTAATCGTTGCCGTCACGCCAGCATCATGATTTTGGGCGATAGTGAGACACGCATCATCAGCGAATAGGCCGCTTAAGCGCTGGCGAATATTATCCAACGCAATACCATGTCCTGCTGAAAGAGCACTCGGCTGTAATCCAATGCCACTGTCACAGACACTGACTTCAAACCACTCGTCATAAATTTCACTTTTGATGGTCACTTTCCCCCCCGCAGCTTTAGGCTCAATACCATGGCTAACAGCATTCTCAACCAAAGGTTGTAACAGCATCGGCGGCAAAGGAATGTCATCCGCTGCGCCAGGCATTGCAATCTCATAATCCAGCCGATCACCTAAACGAATTTTTTGAATACCCAAATACGCATCGACTAAATGTAACTCTTCACGTAGCGTTGTGGTGCGATTGCGGTTACTACGCAGCGACCCACGCAATAAGTCGGTTAGCTTTTCGAGCATCATTTGCGCTTTATAAGGCTCAGAGCCAATCAACACGCTGATATTGGCAAGCGTATTAAATAAGAAATGGGGTTCAATTTGACTTTGTAACTGCTGCAACTGGCTCAAAATCAAGGCTTTCTCTTGTTCAGATTGACGCCGTTTGGAGGCTTCCAGCGCTTTTTCAGCAATCAGCTTTTGTTCATGCGCGTAGAAGTAGAAAAAGCAAACGCCAGTAAAAACGAAACCGAGAAAAATCACCGGTTTCATTGCTGAAAAATGACTAAAGTGCGCGTATTTACTAAGCCATAAATAAGCGTGTAACGTACCGAAAATCATCGACCCCGTGAGCGAAAAAACGTTCACTAAGCGTGCGGACAACTGCGGTGCGAAGCGACTTAGTAAGTGAGCAATGGCCACTGCGCTGTAACCGTAGCCAAAGCTTATTGCTAAGTGCAACGTGATGTCACTGGGCCAAATAGCCTGAGTGGTAAAGGCGATCACCACACAAAACAGCGAAGTAAATAGCAAGCTTTTGGCAAGATTTCGAATCTCAACTTTCTCGCACATTAGAATTTCCCTTTCATATTTAATAGAATCATATGCTTATCTGGTAAGTTTGCATATGTAGAGTCAGCAGGCCCAGTCATAAAACGTGCGGCCAGTTCGATTTCGATAGAGGCTGTACCCGAATCGTACACTGAGTAATTGAGCCATTGGGTAGCGATCACGCCGCCATCTTGCGGTGCAATCAGCACATCAAGTGTCGGCACTAAGCCTTGCAACCATTCAATACTCTGGCTCCACGGCCAATGACGCCAAGCTTGGCTATCTAACGAAGCATGCAACATCACATTATGCTGCACGAGATTCACTTGGTTATAGCCTTGTGCGTAAGACCAACCTAACGCTTGATTATGCTGATAACGAACCGAATCCGCGTTGGTCTGCGCTTGTTGCCACTGCTCTTTTCCCCAACTGCGACTGTCGAACCAATATTCTGCAATGACGCTTTGCCCATCACTTCCCGACCAGTTGAACCCTACCAGTGCCTGATAGCCTTGCGTTCGTGATTCAAGATCCATGCGCGATTCAATCTCTTGTTGTTGAGAGTAAACTGCTTGAGCCAACGCGCTGGGCCGTTGGTACGCCAAATAGTGACGCTGATAGAGCGCTGATGCATGCACTTCCCATGCGTCAGTGAGCACAGTAACAAACGAGCTACCCAGCACGCCGCGTCGAACGTCATCATAGTAAGCAATCGCCTGCCATTCGGCATTGCCCATCAACTGATAACGCCTTACGCCCGCCCCTTGTTGTTCGGTCATTTGTTGTAACTCGCTGCCTTGCTGCTCTGTCCAAGAGGAATCTGTATAAAAAAGCGTCCATTCACCTTGCTGATCATAATAAGAAGCAGAGAGCGTTCCGGCCCCCTCTTCTACCTGAATACCGACCGGATTGCGGCGATAAGGCTGAAAGAGATCAAGCGGACGATAACCGTAGCCCACTCCCCAATCCAAGCGCACTTTTCCTAGTGTCAGCTCAAACGGCACATCAGCCAGCACTAGGCTGCCTTGCCAAAACAGTTCTTGTAGAATGAACTCGCTGTCGGCGTGCTGCTGTGCATCGCTACTCCACAGGGCGTTTTGTTTGATAGCCACTAGACCCAACCAGCCATGCCACCTCATTTCTACATCCAATAACGCATCAATCTGCTGCGTATCGCGCGCTTGATTACTAGGAAAAAAAAGGCTGTCGCGATGCGCCGTGGTGGATGCGCTCATTACCCAATCCCAATCAAAACTGGGGGCTTCTGCCCGCGCCGCTAAGCTCAATACGCTGGTTAAACAAGCGAACGCAACACGCTTCATCTCATAACTCCGATAGACTGTTACGAGTCAGATAGGCGGGGTTGTAATATTTTTCATCTAGCTCCATGGGCTCGATGTGTTGATACTCAACCACCGTTTTTTTGGTCGGTTGAATTTGATCAAGCAGCGTCATACTGGTTACGCGCATTCGTCCCTCTTTTTCACCAGCGCGAAACCAAGCCTGCTTGGCCAGTTTTCCAGAGCGTAAATACAAAGAAGCTTTGATTGGGAAATCGTTCTCTTTATCCAACCATAAGATAATTTGCTGGTAGTTCGCCCCTTCTGTGACAGCCAGTAATGACAACTTATGCGTCAGGTAAGGTTGACCACTGGGTGTTTCTATCTGCTCTTCACCCATCAATTGACTTTGGTAATCCTCGCTCCACGTCAGTGTTGAAATATCGCCCACCGAAGCCTCACCAAGCAGTTTTTGCATTGGCGTAATACGAATAGGGCGGCGGCTTTTTGGCATCAACAACCAGTAGTTTTCATCGAGCATCAGCATTTTTTGCCCCGCTTCAACGGAGGATTTGAACACCACTAACGAGTCGCGATTGGCTTTGGTATACACGTGATATTGACGCGTTTTATCGAGCTCACCACGTTCATAAAGCGACACCAAAGAGACGACTTTGGCCGCGCTGTAACCAAGGCGATATTGGTCGGCGTTTTTGGTCATTTGCCCTGCATCCAGCGCCGCCCAGCCAGCGGCCGAGTAGCCACCGCTAAGCGTGATCAGTAATAACATCATCCATTTATACATAAGCCAGTGCCTCCGTGATTGGCTTGTTGACTCCTTTGCGTGCCGACAACCAAGCCGCTGCAATACAAATGCTCAGTACGCCAAGCGCACTCAGCAGAACCAATTCCCATGAAAAATAAATATGTAAAGGATACCCTTCCGTGCGTCCTGGTGGTGGTGGCATTTGCACATCGACTACCATCAATAACACGCTTGCTAGGGCATTGAATGCCGCACCCACCAGCGTGCCTAAAATGGCTAGCAGTACGGCTTCGCGTATGAAGCTGGCGACGATTTCATTTGGGTAAGTGCCAAGCGCCGACAGCGTTCCGATTTCACGTGTTCTCTCCGTGACCGACATGGTTAAGGTGTTAAATAGCGCGACGAAGACCACCAACCCCATCACCAAGCCCATGATGCCGAAGATGCGATCGTAAAGATCTTTTACTTTTTGATAAAAAAACGCGCGCTGCTGCCAAGGCGTCACTTGAATCGCTTGGCGAAGGCTCATTAATGACAGTTTGTTTTCAACCCAATGCCGCATGCTTTCTGTCTGTTCGGTGCTAAACAAAAACAGCGATAAGGTGCTCACTTTATTCGAAGCTAACAGCTCAGAGGCCGATTGAATGTGCAGATACAATTGGCGTTTATCCAATTCAGGCACACCCGTGGAATAGATGCCGTGCACTTTGAAATCAACCGCGTTGAGCGCGCCATCAGCGGTACTGGTCAGTAAAGTAACCCAGTCGCCAATCGACACGTTTAAGTTTTTGGCGAGATCCACCGCCAGCATCACTTCCGGCTCACTCGTATCAAATCGAGGGGAGTCAATATTGGACAAGGTTTTGCCTTGGCGAACGTCCAAAAATGGCCCTTTCATATCAAACTCTTTATGGTTAACGCCGGAACCGACAAAAATGGTCGATTTGCTACCGTTAGAGACCAACCCGCTAAACTCAATGCGTGGCTGAATGCCTCGTATCCGCTTATCGTCGATTAATCGCTCAACAATCAACGCACTGTCGGCAATCCCATTAGCCAGTGGCGACTCTTCATCTTGCTCAAAAAAGCCCGGTTGGCTGAGCGTTAAATGCCCGGTGTCGCGCGCAGTGGATTCGCGCAGTGCTTGGTAAGTATAAAGGCCAAATCCTCCGGCGCTGGTCAATGCGAAAACAGCAATGGCAATGATCAATACCGAAAGCAGGCTGCGGCGGCGATTGCGCAGTAAATTCAGCGCCGCCATACGCCATTCCATAGAAATCAGCTTGCCCATTTCATCGCCTCCTGAATCACTTTGCCATCTACAAGCTGCAAGGTTCGGTCGCAGCGGTTGGCCATGCGCGCGTCGTGCGTAGCCACAATAAAAGTGGTGCCCATTTCGTGTCCAAGGCTTTTCATGATGTCGATCACCACATTGGCGGTATGGCTGTCTAAACTGGCGGTAGGTTCGTCGGCAATCACCATTTCTGGGTTATGGATCAGCGCGCGCGCAATGGCTACGCGCTGTTGCTGACCGCCTGAAAGGTGATCCGGCCGGTGGTGAGCCAGCGTTTCTAACCCCACTTTGGCTAGCATAGTGCGCGTTAAAGTACGCTGATCGCGCAGGCTGTAGCCATTTAGCATCAACGGGTAAGCAATATTTTCCGCCGCTGTCATCACCGGAACTAAGTTGAATTTTTGGAAAACGAAGCCTAATTTTTTGCGCCGCCGCGCCGCCGCCTCTCTTGGATCGGTTGGGTAAGGGTAACCCGCCAGTTCAATGTCACCTTGGTAATCTTGATCAAGCAGCCCCAAGATATTGAGCAAAGTGCTTTTTCCCGAACCTGACGGGCCGCACAGCGCTAGCATTTCACCTTGTTTGACTTCGCCATTCACCGCACTCAACGCCAGCAGCGGCTGCATGCCTAATTGATAGGTTTTACTGATCTGTTCAAATCGTAGCATTTTGTTGCCCTCCCTCATTCACTTTTCAATTCATGCGTTTTTTCAGTCAATCCGTTTTCAATCAACGCATTTGTAATTAAAGCCTTGGCTTGGATGATTTGCGGATGCTCCGCTGGCTGGTTGTCAACTTGCTTACCTTGCTTCTGATGAGTTTGCATCTGGGCAAGCCATTGCTCTGCTTGAGGAATGTCGTTGGCACGAAGGGCAGCTTGAATGGCGTATCGATAAACCCAAGCAGTGGCGGCAAAAGGTTGTGCAGTTAATTCGGGTTCAACAAGAAGGTCGAGATACAAATCATAACCACGCTCAAAATGGTTGAACATATCGGGCAGTGAGGTGTAAGTCGCGGCCGAAACCGCGCGCGTTAAATAGCTATCCGGCAGCCCCATGACGCGCTCTTGTTCAGCAAGCGGCTGCGGGTGATTGCTGAGTAAAGTCAGGCCTTTGTCTATGGTGGCCAAGCCCTCTTCGACGTATCTCATCTTATTCCAAGGCATGAATGCATCACGCCCTTGCAGGGTTTGTGCACTGCCCAGATAAGCTAAGCTGAGCGGTTTGGCCCCTTGCTGTTTAATCAACTGCTCTAGTTGGTGAAGCACAAGATCCACTTTGTCACTGTCGCCTTCGGCCGCTTGGTTGTACTGCATAATTAAAGCGTCGCTTGGATTAGCTTGAACAGCCGTGATGCTTAGCAGCAACCCGACACTGAGTAGCAGGTTGCGAAGTGAGCGTGAATAAGAAAATGTCGTCATCATGATGGTCCCTTTCATTCGTTGGTGATGAAATTTGCTTGATGACGACAGATTACGCAGCAAATAGGCCAGATGCGCCACTTTGCGATAAAAGGGGATTATGCAGCGTTAATGGCAGGCTGGATGACGTGAATGGGAAGTAGACAAAAAAACCAGCCACTGAGGGCTGGTTGGGAGAGTGATATTAAAACCTAATCGTAATACTGAAATAATAGCAATACGAAAAGCGTATCGCGGGGCAAAAACATCTGTTTTCAAAAGCATCTGTTCTAAAAAGCACCTGTTCCAAAAACATCCGCTCTATGGCACGCCATGCCCTTTGGCGGCGACCCAAACCCGATACCACTGCTCGCGGGTCAGTTCTAAATCAAGCGCAGCAATTGCCGCTTTGACGCGGTCAATTTTACCAGAGCCAATAATCGGCAGCGGCTTAGAAGGCAGACGCAATACCCAAGCATAAATAACCTGATCAATACTGTCTGCGCCGATCTCTTGGGCGATCGCTTCTAGCTCACTGCGCACACGTTGGGCTTGTTCAGTCTGACCGTTAAAAATCTCGCCGCCAGCTAAACAAGACCAAGCCATTGGGCGAATGCGCTGCGTTTGCAAATGATCCAAAGTGCCATCGTGCACCACATCGAAGTTGAGCGGGTTCATCTCCACTTGGTTGGTCACTAACGGTTTACCTAGGCGAGATTGCAGCAGTTCAAACTGGCGCGGGCTGAAGTTCGACACACCAAAGTGCTTCACTTTGCCCACTTTGCGCAGTTCAGAAAACGCTTCGGCGACTTCATCGGCATCCATCAAGGCATCTGGGCGGTGGATCAACAGCAGATCGATTTCGCTCACACCGAGTCGTTCCAGTGAATTATTGACCGACTGATAGATATGCGCAGAACTGGTATCGTAGTGGTTTATCTTACGCTGCGGCGTTTTTTCGCCACACAAATTGATGTCGCACTTAGTGACGATTTGGATCTGCTCGCGCAGCGCGGGCTCCAGCGCTAAGGCTTCACCAAACAGTTTCTCGCACTGGTAGTTACCATAAATATCCGCATGGTCAACCGTGCTAATGCCCAATTCAATGTGCTGTTTTAAAAACGTTAAACGCTGTTGTGGCGTCATGCCCCAATCTGCCAAACGCCAATAACCTTGTACTAGCTCTGAAAAATCTGGCCCTTGCGGCGCGATTGTTACTTTAGCAACCATTGGTTGTCTCCTTTGACTTAATTGCCGTCATCCTAAGCAGGTTTCGATGACGGCTCAATGAATCTACCGAATAAGTTCAGATTACGCGCCGAAGTTGTGAGATTCACTACACGTTGACAATTTATATCGCTGGAAAATTCATCGCTTCTACGCCCCCAAGCCATGCTTTGTGATCAACGCCCAATTCTTAAGGCTTAGGCACAAGAATGATGTCAACTTCTCTCTCTGCTTTTATTGTTAGCGATGAAGCACCTCGCCCTACAGCGACTGACGATAACGCAAAAACGAATCACCCTAACCCATGAAGGCCAAGGATAGAGCATGAAATTCTCCACGTTAACACTCGCACTTTGCGCTGCCGCGCCTGTTGTGTTTGCCGCGCCCAATCTGACCATTTCGACCACAACGACTAGCCGCGACTTTCCGCTGGATGCGAAAACGCCTTTAGTCATTCCCTTGACCAAAGAAAGCTACACAATAAAAGTGTCAGGGATTGAGGGCCAGTGCAGCGCGCCAGCTCAGCAGAGCATCAAATTCAACGCGCCCATTGCTCTCAATTGTGGGCAAGAAACCGAACTGCCGCTGACGATACGTTTCACTGGCGATTACGCCTTCGCTTATGATGACGAGCAGCAGACCTTAACCTTTGTCCGCCAAGCCAAAAAATCCACTACTAGCAAATTTAAACGGCCGATACCGAGTGTTTCGTGCGAGCAGTACCAAGGCGGCGAAGTGACCTTACAACTGGGCAATACGTTCCCCGATGGCACACGACTAAAAGAGACATTTACCGGCCAAATCCTCAGCGTGAAAAATAGCCAAGTCACCTTAATGCCGTCACCAACCAGTGGTGGATTGGTGCTGCTTGCCCCCGCAACGGATGCCGCCAGCGAACCCTTTACCTACCGCAATGCCACGATTTACTTTGTGATGGTGGACAGATTCAACAATGGTGACCCAAGTAACGACAATAGCTATGGCCGTAAAAAAGATGGCAAAGAAGAAGTGGGCACTTTCCACGGTGGCGACCTAAAAGGTGTGATTGCCAAACTCGATTACATCAAAAGCTTAGGCACCGACGCGATTTGGCTTTCGCCGATTGTGGAACAGGTGCACGGTTTTGTCGGCGGTGGTGACAGTGGCTCGTTCCCTTTTTATGCCTATCACGGTTACTGGACGCGTGATTTTACCAAGATCGATCAAAATTTTGGTGATGAGGAGGATCTCAAAACGCTGGTCACTGAAGCGCATAAACGAGGCATAAAAATCTTGCTCGATGCGGTGCTCAACCATTCCGGCTACGCCACCTTGGCTGACCTGCAATTTGATCAGATTGAGGTGGTTAATCCCCAAAATTTACCGCAAAAATGGGTTGATTGGATGCCGAAAGCTGAAGAAAACTGGCACAGCTACAATCAATCCATTGATTATCAAAGCGCCAACTGGTCGCAGTGGTGGGGCAAGGATTGGGTTCGCGCTGGGTTGCCCGGCTACCAGAAACCCGGATCTAGCGATATCACGATGACGCTGGCCGGCTTACCGGATTTTCGCACTGAATCAACACAAGCGGTGACGCCGCCGCAGTGGCTACTTAATAACCCCGGCACTCGCGTGGTAGCGCGCGAACAGTATAGCGTTGCCGATTACTTAATTGAGTGGCAAACCGATTGGGTTAAACGCTTTGGTATTGATGGTTACCGCGTCGACACAGTAAAACATGTGGAAGGCGAGGTATGGCGACGCTTAAAAAGCGAGGCATCACGCAGTTTAGAAGCTTGGCGCGAGCAAAACGGGCAGCAAGGGCAACCCTTTTGGATGATGGGCGAAGTATGGGGCCATTCAGCTTACCGCAGCCCCTATTTTGATGATGGCTTTGATGCACTGATCAACTTTGATATGCAAAAAAGAGTCGATAAAGGCGCAGCCTGCTTAAGCCAAATGGCGATGGTGTACCGCGACTACGCGCAAACGCTAGCGAAATACCCAGATTTTACCCCCGTGAGCTACCTCTCTTCTCACGATACCGAGCTGTTTTTTAGCCGTTTTAACTCCTTTGAAATGCAGCGTAATGCCGCCAATGCATTGCTTCTCGCACCGGGTGCGGTGCAAATTTACTACGGTGATGAAGTCGCACGTCAAGTTGGCCCTTACGCCGATGATTTTCACCAAGGCACGCGTTCTGACATGGTGTGGTCACTGGATGAAGAGCGACAAGCGCTACTGAAGCATTGGCAAACGCTAGGCCAATTTCGTCAATCGCACCCTGCCATTGGCGCAGGTATTCATCATGAGATTGAACAGCAAAATGCCTATCTGTTCTCTAGAACGTTAAATAATGACCGTGTCGTTATTGCTTTTGTTGGCCGTTAAACCCACCACAGAGGTAGTTGCACACACCATAGTGACTGCCTCTGTTTCTTCACCATTTTTTTGGTCAAATAATTTAAACTCACCCACCAAAACATCAATATTATGAACGTGTTGAAGCATAAAAATTAACTTTAGCACAAGCTAAACCAATTACCCTGCCAAATAAGCACAACTCTACTGGTCATACCAAAACTGTCAACTTTTCATTTGATTTACAAATACTTACACACTATCATTCGCCGCTAATTGAAATAAAGACATCATTTTCTTTGACATATCAACAACACAAAATTAACATCTCGCATTGCAATGCCATTACCATAACAAGGCCTTAGGAGGTCGAGAATGATCATCAAACCCCGCACGCTACTCGCGCTATCAATATTGACAGCGTTTAATGTTCACTCTGCAGGCTTCCAAGTGGCAGAGCATTCAGCCTCAGGGCTAGGACGTGCTTTCTCTGGTGAAGGAGCGGTGGCCGATAACGCGAGTGTGATTGCTCACAACCCCGCAGCCATGACACGGTTTGATACGACGCAGTTTTCTGGTGCACTGTCCATCGTTGACCCAGAGGTTGATGTATATGATGTGAAAAACCAACAGAAAATGAACGATGTTGCGCCACTGCAAGTCGTTCCCGCGGCTTACTACGTCAGTCCAATCAATGAAAAATGGGCTTGGGGGATGGGAATATTCACTACTTACGGCGTAGCTACAGACTACCCTAATGATATTTATGCAGGCGATCTTGCAGGCGATACTTCTCTTCTTTCTGTCAATTTAAACCCGAATATTGCCTACCGTGTTAACGAACAGCTTAGTCTCGCTGCGGGTATTAACCTCGTCTATGCCGAAGCAAAACTGACACGACATAAAGGTGCTTTAGCCGTATTTACTGGCGGCTCTGCCTCTGACAACCTAGTCGGAATGACTGGCGAAACCGTGGCTTTGGGCTGGAACATAGGTAGCTTATATGAGTTCAACCAAAACCACCGTGTCGGTTTTGCTTACCGCTCTGCTGTTGATCTGGATTTTGATGATGGTGAGTTTTCAAGCTATAGCTCAGGTGTTGCAACAAACGCTGTTGTTGAAGGACGTTTAAAAATCACGCTACCTGCGATGTGGGAAGTTTCCGCATTTCACCAACTCACTGATAGCGTGGCGTTGCATTACGGGTACCAACGTACCGACTGGAGTTCATTCAAAGAGTTAAAGGCAACATCATCACAATGTACCAACGGAGAGTGTTTTTATAAGTCTGAAAAGTATGAAGACAGTGGCCGTTGGTCATTGGGTTCAACTTATCAATTAAACTCGACTTGGACACTACGCGCCGGTTTTGCTTTTGATGAACAAGCGGGCGAAGCCACATTGAGTATTCCAGATAGCGACCGTTATTGGTATTCAGCAGGCGTGAGCTACGTGATCAGCGACTCGCTATCCATTGATGCGGGTTTTGCACTGGTGAAAAGTAAAAGCGGCACGTTTACCGAAACCAACAAACTCAATGAAACATTGACGTTTGAATCACAAGGGACTGCTTACCTTAGCGCTATTCAACTTAACTACACATTCAACTAAACTCAGGGATAAGTCATGCTTAAAACAACATTCAAAATATCGCTGCTCTGCTCTGCGTTATGGTTAGTCGGTTGTGGTGATGAAACGAACAGTTCGGGAGCAAGCACAACACCCACTTACGAAGCCTACATTCAAGACGCGTTAAAACGCGACACCAGCATAAAATTCACGCTCAGCGGCGCAAACGCAAACGTACCACTGCCCTCTTTTGCACTCATGAATGCCAAAGACGGCACGTTAGAAATTCCAACCAAGGGTGATGACGCCTTAACCAATCCAGTCGCCGCTATGGGTACCATGGATGGTTGGTCAACATCAATGCCACTGTTTTTAGACTTTGAAGGCGTAGGATTGGCTGACGGTCTTATCTCTAACGGTATTTATTTAATTGAGCTGACCGACAGTATGATTGGCAGCCCAACGGTTAAAAATGTGCTGACATTGAACACCAACTTTACTGCCATCGCCAGTGCCAGCAGCGATAAAATTGCAATCGTACCAAACAAAGCGCTCAACCCTGCCAGTGAATATATTTTAGCCGTGACAGATGAGATTACCGATGTGAATGGCAATATTGCAGGCACATCCAGCAGCTACGCCGCGTTGAAGTCCAAAGTGAAAATCTATACCGATGATAAACTAGGGGCACTACAAAAAGTGACCCAAGGCGTGGAAAGCATTTTCGCTTTGGCAGGGGTGGATCAAACCAAGATTATTTATTCAACTTGGTTTAGTACTCAATCTGTTGGTCAGACACTTTACAGTGTGAAAGGCGCCACCGCCGCAGGCCTTGCAACGACAGATATTGGCAACATTTGGAAGCAAGGTGCGAACCCAAACAACCTTAATTTGAGCGCCGCTTACACCATGAGCTTTGGTGCTACAACCGATTTTGTAACCGCACTTAATAACGATGCAAATTTTCAAACTTACATTGGCGCAGAAAAAACAACCGCTAAAGCGTTTATTGAAAATGAATACACAACCAGCAGTTATAACGTTAATGTCACGACTGGAACGGTTAAGCTCCCTTATTATTTAGAGAAAGGAAGCAACTGGAACTCACAGCCGTTTGAATCAGCAATGCCAAGTTTAGCCTTGATTAAAAATGCTTTGGCAGATGACAATGAAAAAGCCACCATCGCCAATCAGCTCATTGCTAACAATATCGACGTGACTCAACTAGCAACCAGCCCAAGTGAACAGCTTAAGCTAGTGGGATTGACCCTCACAAAGTCTGATGGCAGCGCACTCGATCCTCAGCGCATCATTACACGCTATAGCCCTGTACCTAAGGTGAAATCGTTAGAAGACGTTGATTTCTTACTGTTTACTCCTAACGCGGGAGCAAACTGGCCGATCGTGATTTACCAACACGGTATAACTTCTGTTAAAGAAGATGCGTACTTCACAGCAGCACATTTAGCCAATGCTGGTATCGCCGTGATTGCCATTGATCAACCACTGCATGGTGCTCGCAGTTTAGATGCACAGCGCTCAGCTAATGCCGATATTCTAGCGTACCTCAATTTGAACAACTTGGCCGTCGCTCGTGACAACACGCGTCAGAGTATCTTAGATATCATGGGGCTGCGTGCGGCCATTACTTACTCACAAAGTGCAGGGTTGTTTGTTGGTTCTCAATTAGCAAACGCAGCCAATACCGCGGCGATGCCACCAAAATTCCTTGGCCACTCATTGGGAGGAATCGTCGGCTTAAGCGCTGTCGCGAACGCGAACCGCACTATCGGTGATACTAGTGGTGATGCGCTGTATAAATTCTCTGGAATGGCCATTGCAAACTCAGGTGGTCAAATCGGTAACTTGTTAATGGGTTCAGCAAACTATGGCCCACTCATTAAGCATAATCTCGCCTTAAGTGCGAGCCCCAAATACAAAGCATTCGCCGACCAATACTGTCCAGGGTTAACAGAGAAAGTTTGCTACACCACGTTTGAAAACACAGCCTCTGCCTCAGACAAAGCGGCACTGCAAAGTCAGTTGGATCAATTTACCTACGCGACTCAAACCTTGCTCGATACTATGGATCCATACACAAACGCAAGTTACCTAATCAGTGGTGGAACCGCGACAATCCCTACTTATTTACTGCAAGTGGCGGGAGACGAGAGTGTGCCTAACAATGTCACAAATACACGTGCGGGCACCGAACCCCTAGCAATACTATTGGGATTAGCCAACGCAGTACCCTCTGATGTAATCACTAATACGTCTAAAGTCTTCGTAAAAATGGACAGTGGTACACACACAACCTTTCTCGCACCACAAGATACGGCCGATGGTGTGCTTCGCGCTGGAGCGCTATCACAACTGGCTATTTTCTTGAACTAACCGAGTAAACAGGCTGTTTACTTATTCAAACAGCTTCCTTATTTGGAAGCTGTTTGAATTCTCCATCTGCCCTATCTCAACAACTATGGATCAAATCTTAGGTGCTGCTGAAGTAAAACAAAACACCGATCGTCATGTCAACATGACATGAATGATCGTTTCCCTGACAGCGTAAGTAGCGTCATTTCATAACACTTATTCTTCAGCCACCAGCAAAACACCAAATTCAAAATTCGGTGCGTAGTGGTAAATTTCGCCATTGACGGAATCAAAAGACCACACCTGACCACTCGCTAGATGGGGTGATTGGCTCCATAAATACGACAAGATATTGCCTGTCTCATACTTAAAGCCTTGGGCAAATGCTCTGCTATTCATCGCTGGGCCAAAACACGCCATTTCAGTCAATGACACTAACTCTTTAATATTCGGCAATCGCCATTCGGCTTGGCTGGCAAATTGGTGCAATGCATGTCGGCTTTGAGGATGGTTGATTGCCGCCACTTCTTGCAAAGCACTTTGCCAACGAAACCCGGTCGCTTCGCCATCACACTGCTCCGTAGCGGCGTTCCATGTTTTACCAACTTGGCAACGCATCCACGTTAAGCCAGTGAGCTTATCTTTGATCGTCCCCTGCTCGCTGTAGACATAGCGCGTGTTGGGTGCGCTTTTCGTCATATCAGGAGAACACTCTTGGGCGACGCCGACAGCAGAAAAGATCAAGCAAGAAGCCGCGATTAAATGAGATTTCATTGGTTGTTCTCCTTGGTTGCAACAACTCGAATCGGCGAGACATAAGACGGGTCATTGTCCGCCGCCGTGCTGCTGGAGTAGAGTTCAATTGGGCTACGTTCCCCTTTGGTTGCACCAGACAGCGCCGTGTAAAGATATTGCATCGAACCATCGCTTTGAAATTGAGAGGTATTGAGATAAGCAATGCCAGAAGTCCACGTATGCCCATCAAAAAATTCGGTGTTCTGCGGCTGATGCGGGAAATAGTGCTGGTTGAAACCAACTGCATCGTCACCCAATTCGCCTAAATCGAGCATCATGTATTGCTCGCTGTTGGTCGGTAAACGCCACGTTTGTAACCCACACAATTTATCTTGATTGATACGATTGATGTAATCTTGCGTAGTGCAAATAGCATCACCTGCCGCCTGACAGGAAGCAGCCGTCACATCTTTTGCAAAAGGGATAAACTTATCGGCAATTTCTAATGCAAACAACCGTTCTTTATAGTTCAAAGACGCCGCATCTTCTGACTTCACTTCCCAAATAAGTCCACTGTAAACATCTTTAACGCATGACCAATCGCTCGCTTCAGCCTCAAGTTCATTGCCAGCCGCATCTAATTTGATGAACGCAAAGCTCTTACCCGTCACGCCATTTTTGGCGGTAATATCTAGGCCATATTCAGCATCTTGACCGGGATAATCAGCATCAGCCTGCGCTTGTGCGCCTTGATCGGAATAGAACTGAATAATGCCCGTGTCTTGCAGAGGTCGCTCTTCCGATACTTGCGCCATCAATGTATTAGCATATTCGGTCATCTTTTCGCCAGAAACGATCTCAGAGGCAATCAGTGGTGTATTTTTTGCCATGGTTTGCCCAAGCGTTGCCAGCAAATCAATTCGTTCACTTGCTTTCGCTTTTTGGAGCAACACGACAGCATTGGCATCCAATATTGCCAATGCTGTGTGGCTAAAGTTTTGTGAAATATCGCCATTCACTTCAACGCCTAATTGCAAAAGCTGCTCGGCCAGCAAGCGATTCGCTTCTTTCTCCGTATTTCCATCCAGCATAATGCCGGCAAAAATAGAACTCACACCGTTGAGGATGTTGCCACTGCTTTTGCCCAGCGCCGGCGCAATCAGGATCGATGATTGGCTGGTTTGGCGACTTCTCGTCATGACACTAATGCCAGTAGAAACGTCAGCCACAATAGGAAAACGGTAGATTTGAGTGCTGTCACTCGTGAGGGTGTAGCGCCCTTGGCTATCGGCTTGCGTGCTGATTTCGCCCACATCACAGGCAAAGTTTTGGTTAGAATCAATGCAGACAGTGGCATCAAGTGCGACGTTTTGCGCTTGAATTTGCCCGCTAATTTTATGGCTGGGTAAAGATGTATTGGCTACATCTCCACTTCCACCGCCACCACAACCAGCCAGTAAAAGTGCCAGCGAAAGTGTTGAAAGTCTTAAGTGCATAGTTATGTGTTCTTCAGTTTAAGTGAAAAAATATCCAACAAATTACGTCGTCTTATAGCGAATGCCGCGAGAGGAAGTAATAAGAGCAGTGAAGTCGAACCGCCACCTGTTTCAGGTGAAAGTGCGTTGGTCACAGGTTGAGGGCATTGATAGCCCGCTAGGCGGCCTACCCCCCATTCAATCAAGGTGCCGGAATTTCCCGGGTTGTAGTCAACCACTTCCAAACGCCAGTAGCCGCTTAGGGCTTCGCCTTGTAAAGAGCCCAATATGGCATCATGTGCCAACACCCAATAGTCATCAAAACCATTGATGGCCGATGGTGCTTGGTTGAGTAATTCGACGCGTGTCCCTGCGGGTGAAATTAAGGTAACGCGCAGCTCTTGTAGTTCTGGGTGGGATAACTGCAGGCGAACCACAAAATCTTCATCAATCAATACATTGCCAACATCGAGCGTCAATCCATAGCTCTTAAATCCGGACGTAACCGTGTCTGTACTGTCAATACTGGCGTCTTTCAATACTGAACGTATCGCTACTGGCGGCGTTGCAAGCTGTGGCTTACCCACGATAAACGATAAAGTTTGCTTGTCAGATTGCATCGCAAGGTACGGTTGATATTGATAACTCGATTCAAATAGTAGAGTCTGTTTGACGCCGCAGGTGTACGTGGTTGGCAGCGCGATGCTCCATTGCTGCTGCTGGAATTTTTCGCTAGCGAAAGTAACGGTTTCACCTTGCAAAGTGGCTACCGTTTGTAAACTTGCTTGGCGATCCGTGGCCTGAATGTGCACGTTCAGCGGATCCGTTGGCACCACAAATCGACGTTCCAACAGGAATTTGAAGGGTTCTTGGACTAAGTTATGTTGCTTAAATTGCTGTAATAGCATCGCATCATAAGCGCGATGCGGGTACAGCTGTTTGGCGGTATACAGCATGCTTTCACTCAAATCATGCATTTTTAGACCACGACCTAAGCCGTACATTGATTCAAGAACAATACGGTCAAATTCAGCAAACGCTTCTTGACCGTACTCATTCACGGCCTGTTTCAGCGCTTGAAATAAAGGGGTAGACCACAATTCATCACCCAACTCACCTGCTACACTTTCATGCGCTCGATACTCTGCGGATGCAAAATATTTTGCCCGCTGATTCCACAAACTGCGTGTCGAAATACGAGTACCAAAATAGCCATCCCAATTAAACACGGTGTCAATTTCGAACGCTTTTCCTTGTGCATATTGGCGGCGAAAACTGTGCGAACCCGCCCAATAGTCACCAAAGCCTTCACCAATCGCGCCCGAATGTCCATAAGCCCAATCGGGAACGATTTGATAATGAATTCCATGCCCAAGTTCATGGGTAACCACGTCGGCATCTAATGCATCGGGCGAGCCCCCAACACCAAACAACACCGCTTTCGGGCCAACATAATAAGAAGAGTTGTTGCTAGATAAACCTCTCGCATCAAACCTCACGGGTTCACTAAACAGGGAAAAACCGAGCTGTTTGGTATAATCAATCGATTGATCAAGATGGTAAAAAGCCATCAGCTGTACAAAGCGATCATCAAGCATCTCCATGGAGAGAATTTCAGCATCTGAGTTCCATTGCGCCACGTCTTCAGCGCTAAGTAAGCCAACACCGCTATCAACCCACTGCTTGGCATCATCTTGTTGCTGTATGGCGGTGGCATCAACTTGTCGTACTCGTTCATTGGCTAAGTAATATTTACCTGCACTTTGCAACATCTCGACATTCGCACTTTGGTAGTGCGGCTGGTTTGGGTAATCAGCAAGGTCATTCCACGCCGAATCTGGCGCAGGCAGTTGATCCATGGTTCTTAAATCGGGATCAAAAAGTTGCACATTGATGCTCTGCACATCTCCCGATGAGAGCGCAGGCGGTTCATTCGCCACCAATCGGCGGGGCGATTCGAGCTCTGCCGCTACCAATGCAACGCCATCTCGCTCGACTGTATTGTGCAAACTTTTGAACACGCGCGTCACTACGCCAGACTGATCGGTCGAGAGCACTAACGCTTTTTGCGGTTGGTATTGGCCGTTCTGCCATACATCAAAGTTGTAATGATTTCCCAGTAAACTCTCGGTTTGATAACGAAACTTCAGTGTCCCAACATCAGGATAAAGCGAGCTCAAATACAGCTCAGCCGACTCTTTCGTTGCAATGATCGTTTTCGCCAGTGGATAGTCCCACTCCCCCGCAAAGGCGGAATGGCTCAAGCATAGCAAGGTGCTCAGAACGATAATTTTTTTCATCTCTAGCTCCTAAAACACGTATTTAGCCGTAGCGGTAAAGTAACGCCCGGGCTCAGTGGAATAGAGAGTTTGACTTTGACTTACACCTGCGACGTCTTGATAACGAACGTATTCACGGTCGAATAGGTTCATGATGTTGAGACTCACATCAAGGTCACGCATCACTTGATAACTCACGCCAAGATCGACCGTAGACCATGCCGACGTTTGCGCGCATTGCGCTTTACGGCCTATATCATCAGAGCATGCTGGTGCTCGATCCATCGAACTCGCCCAGTTCCAACGTGCGTAGGCATCCCAATCTTGCTGCTGGTAATTTAGTTGTCCATTTCCTTCCCACGGCGTGATGGTACGAACGTATTCATCTTGATCATCTTTGCCATCCACATAACCCGCTTTGAACGTGGTTGACCAATGTTGATTCAGTTGATGGGCGAAGGTGAACTCCACACCATACGTTTCGACGCCATTAATATTTTGGTACTGCTTGATCCAAGCGCCTCTATCGCTATCAAATCCCACGTCTTTAGTGTCCATGAAATTGTCAAAGAGAGAGTAAAAAACCGCGACATAAGCTTGAGATTGGCCATTATCGTATTTTGAACCCAACTCAAAACTATCACTGGTTTCAGCCTGTAAATTCATGTTCGGCGCGATAAAAAACGGCGTCAGTGGAACAAAGCTGTGGTCTGCCGCACCGTAGGCTTTGTCATAGGTCGGAGCGCGGTAGCCGTGGTTGTAACTGAGGTAACTGTTGAATGATGGCGTCCACTGGTAAGCTACGGATGCGCTCGGTGACCATTCACTGGTTTGAATTTCACTAACAGCAAAACCAGCAATAGGTTGCTCTGACTGAGGAGTAAGGTTATTCAAATCAAAACGTAAGCCAGCGCTAAATGTCCACTGGTTAAGGCTGAATCTATCTTGCAAATAGACGCCCAAACCATAGGCCTTCGCCGGTGCAAACGGAATAATATTTTCGTAGGTTTCCCCATTGGAATCCTTGGTATCCACGTGACGAGGGCGTTCATAACGATTGGTATTAAGCACTGCACCGTAAATAAATTGGTGTTCGATGTTGTGGACTCGTGCTGCTTTTTCTAAATCAACCGATAGCCCTATCAACTGATCAGAAAAACTTTCATCGCGTCTCTCACGACGAAATTCAAGGGTGTCGAAAAAGGCATGTTCTTTGGTCAATAAGCGATTGGTTTGAGTATCACTTTGACTATCACGCCAGTAAAGCTTGGCGTCCACATGGTCTGCCCAGAAAGAAAGGGTATCTAATTGCACCCCCAATGATGCCGATAAGGTTTGGTGCTGTTCCTGTTCAAAAAATTCTTTGCTTTCCCATTTGTCATCGCGTTGAATGGAAGCAATGCCTTCTTTGCGGATGTTTTCATCTTTATAGGCGTTAAATTTTGCACTGAGTAACAGCGAATCATTGACCATGTGATCGTGAGCTAACGATGCACTGAATCCTTCAATATCTCGGTTATAGAGATCTTGGTTAAAGTTGCGTGTCTCTTCACCTTGCCAATATGAAATGGTCACCAAGCTTTCACCATTTCCATTGCGCACCGCTAGCGTGCTACTGCTCTTATATTGATTGCTGATCCCTGTGTAGGAGCCAGAGGCATCAATATAGAAATCACGTCCTTGCAAATAATCCGCCGGCGATTTTGTGGTGACAACCACAACGCCGCCGATCGCGCCCGAACCATGAATGGTAGACCCTGCCCCTTTCACAACCTCAATGCTTTTTATGTTGTCTAAGGCGAAAGTATTGCGGCCTACCTTATCGTTAATGTCATTGGCACCATAGCCGTCCGATGCGGCGACGCCATCTTGAATGATCGCAATGCGGTTGCCCGTCATCCCTCGAATCGTGATGTTTTGTGGCCGACCAGCGCCACCCGTAACACTGATTCCGGGTTCATGACTCAATACATCATACAGTTCTGTCGCGCCTTGTTTTTCAATGGTTTCACCGTCAATCGCTGATATTGAGCCGGCGACTTTTGACAGCGGCTGTTCTACTTTATTGGCACTCACCACCACTTCTTCAAGCTTGGTTAGGCTGAATTCGGCATGCACTGACCCTACCGCAAGCACGCTAAGCACCGCTGCGGTGATTGGAGAAAGCTTCATTTACTGCTCCGCTTTTTTGTTTTTATCTATGGTAAGAAGAAAGGCGTATTCCACGGCCTGTTGCTGTAGTGCCTTACGTGAATCGCTACTGTGCCCGCTATTGAAGTCCGTCCATAACAAGTAAGGCCCGCTACCCGTGCTCATCAGCGACATTTTTTCTATGTATTTCGCGCCTTCCCAATAAGGGACACGGTTATCAAACCACCCGACACGGACGAGGGTTGGCGGATAAGGTTTGGCTTGAATATTGAGTAGTGGGTCATAAGCTTCAATTGCTGAGCGTTGCAATGGCTGGCTAGGATCTCCCCACTCTTCTCGCTGCTGCACCGAGAGTGAAGAGGAGTCTTCTGTGGACATGCTTCTAAGCACATCCACAAAAGGCACTTGCAGCACCACTCCAGCAAAAAGTGCTGGGTTTTGATTAACCGCGGCCGCAACTAAGGTTCCACCAGCGCTGCCGCCAATCGCATAAATAGCGCGTTGGCCGTTATTAAAATGCTGCAATGAAGAGGCGACGTTCAGGAAATCTGAGATGCCTATTTTTTTCAGAATGCCAGACCCAGCGCGGTGCCATGATTCACCGTGATAACCACCACCGCGCACATGAGCAATCGCATAAATTACGCCTTGATCCAATAAACTGATCACTTGTGGCATAAAGTACGGACGCATAGTGACGCCATACGCGCCGTAGCCATAAAGAAAGACGCTGGACTGTGCGCTCAAGGTGTCTTTTCGGTACGCCAAAGTGACAGGAATAGCCACGCCATCAACATCCACCACAATCTGTTGTGACTCATACTGTTCCGGTAAATAAGCAGGATAGTGGTCTTGACCCAGTCGCTTCCATTGTAAGCTTGCCACATCAAACTCACGCCAAACTCCTGCAGAAACCATCGACATTGAACGCACCCGCAGTTTATTGCTTTGCCAATCACCGTTACGAGAGACCCAAGCGACCTCACTTTCTGTTGCCAAAGGCTGTGATGCTCTCAACTTTCCATGCTGATCCATAATGGCCAGTTGAGAATGCTGTGCTTGGTTGGTTTTAACCACAACGCCAGCTTGATATAAATAAAAATTATCCAGCGTGGAATGATCATCTGGCGCATAAAAAAGCTGCCAAGGGTTTTCATTCATGCTCAGTAATCGACGGTAGAGTGCAAACTTGCCGTTGAGGTTACTATTGATGTAGAGCCAACCATTAGCAACGTCTGCGTAGTATTCAATACCCGGCTGTGCGGCACGAAGCGGAAGGCTTAAGTGAGAGCTGTTGGTCTCTAAAATACGTTGTTCACTGCTGTTTTCGTTGTTGACTTGCACGAGGGCAAAATGCGGATCCGCTGCCACATAGAGAGACACGATCCACTGCGGATCAGCCCACTCCCATAGGTTTTTTGTCTGCTTGCTCAGCACATCATAGCGCTGTAATAAGCGAGAAGAACGGCTTTCTTCTGCCGCCAAAAAATAGAGGTATTGGCCATTTTCAGACCAAATAGCTTGAGTCGTTGCAGATTGGCTAAGCACGATTTCCTGCTTCGATACACGATCCACCAGCGTCAGCGTGTAGTGCTCTTCGCCAGTCAAATCTTCGCTTAATGCAATAAAGCGGTCCCCTTTTGCCACCGCCCAATTGGCTAACTGGTAATAATCTGATTGCTGCTGTCTTACACTGATATTGACCAAGCGCTCAATTGGGCTGTCTTCTGCGGTCTTTTTAACAACAAAACGTTCCCCCTTAATTACTTGATCATGATAGTAATTTTGGTACTGGATGAGCCAAGGTGTCGGTGCTTTTACGCTCTGATTCTCTGACCATGTTTTGACTAGTGCATTAGAAAGTGGTGTGGCTTGATTGAGCCACTGTTGTGTTTTTTTATTGTGATCTTCAAGGTGTGCTCGAACCTTAGGCTGGCTACGCGAGCCATCTTCCAGCCACTGCAGTGACTCACCATAAGATGAATGAAAACAAGACAAACCAACAACAAAAGCAATGATATTGAGTAATTTCATTATGATCAGTGAAAACATAGCCAATTATTATAATGAGGCGCAGCTTGCCATCAAACGATAATGAGATCAATTATCATTTTTATATAAAATAGAGAAATTATGAAATTTATAAGGGTGAACGTTTGCGTGTATATAAAAACACCGCCAATTTGGCGGTGTTTTTATAATTAGGGTGAGGTTGTCTCAGCAAATACTGGCATTGAGTCCGTCAGCAGATTCGATTGACCGAAAGGTCACGCTGACAAGACGCTCGCGGCTACTCATCGTCAACTTTAGGTGCAACTCTCTTTTTCGGCACAAATACCGCATCACCCACTGCCACATTCTGATAAAAGGTTTTATCGCGTTTAACGGGCTTCTTATTGGCGGTGTGCGCCTTGGGCTTAGTACTTTTAGTCTTAGCGGCTGCGTTTTTCTTAAAGGCCGGAACGCGTGGTTTTAGTCCGGTAAATTTACCTTTCAGATCATCAAATTGAGAGAACTCGATATCTTGCTGCAAAAAGGCTTCCACGCGCTTGAAGCTGTCCCAATCTTTTGGGCCAACCAGCGAGATTGCATCACCTTTATTACCCGCACGGCCTGTACGACCAACACGGTGCACATACTCTTCCGTATGTTTGGGCATATCAAAGTTAATCACGTGCGTCACGTTCGCGATATCAAGGCCGCGTGAAGCCACATCCGTCGTGACCAAAATTTTAAATACAGCGCGCTCAAACTGGCTCATGATGGTGTTGCGCTGGTTTTGATTTAAATTACCACTCAACGCAACGGCTTTCAGTTTCTGCTCGTTGAGTTTAAGCGTTAAACGCTCAGTATCAGAACGGGTCGCGGTAAAAATGATCACTTGTCGATATTCGGCTTCTTGCAGCACGCGTTCGAGTAAGGCTTCTTTGTGATCGAGATGATCGCAGAGGTAGAATTTTTGGGTGATGTCTTTATGCTCTTCGTTGACAACACCAATCGAAATGCGTTTTGGATCTTTAAGCAACTCGGTACCAAAGTCATTCACTTGGCCGTGATCAAGCGTTGCGGAAAACATCAGTGTTTGGCGACGACGGTGGTTCGCTGCATGATGAATACGGCGTAGTTCCGGAGCAAAACCTAGGTCCAGCATGCGGTCAGCTTCATCAAGGATCAGCGTATCTAAACCATCAAGACGCAACGAACGGTGCTCTAAGTGATCCGCTAAACGACCGGGAGTCGCCACAATAAAACGGGGGAAACGGCGCAGTGCTTTTACTTGGTCGTTAAAGTTTTCACCGCCCACAATCAGCGTTGCTTCGTAGCTCAACCCACTGAGCATAGTACGCAGCTCACCGTACACTTGTTTGGCCAACTCACGTGTCGGAGCAAGAATCAGAGCTCTAGGGTCTTTTGCTGATAACGCTTTAGTTTTTAGAGACTTATGCAGCATTGGCAAAACAAACGCTAATGTTTTACCCGAACCAGTCTTAGAGGATGCCAACAAATCTTTACCTGCAATCGCCACGGGAACCGCTTGTTGTTGGATCTCTGTCGCTTGTTTGAAGTCATAGTGTTTGAGGGTCTTCAATAAGCGATTGTCTAAGCCTAAATCTTTAAACTGCAAAGGATTCTCCAAAAATTTGTAAAGTTGCCACAATAAATAGGGCAAGAGGTCAAAATGAAAACGCAATATGATAGCCCGAAAGGCGCTTAGATAGATAGAGATCACATAAAAATAATCAGCAAGCACACTTTTTCAAGGCATAAGAAGATAGAAAATACGTCTCTTAACGATGAGACATAGCGGAGTAAATGAGCATAAATTGAAATTCTTGGATTATTTTGACGTTCGGCTACTGGGTGAACGCTAGAATAGTGTCTACAATTGAGTTCGTCACTATATGATGATTTCCAAACAAGTGTATACCCAAACAACTTGACGTTGCAGGTAAACAGCACCGCTGTAGCTTCAAGTAGGAAAAGTATAATAGGGCGTCATTGATAATAATCTTACAAACAAGGAGTTCAATAATGAATAAGATGTTAATTGCAGCTGCAGCCTCTTCTGTACTTCTACTTGCTGGTTGCGCATCAGGCCCTGATGACGCAGCAATGACGAAAATGGATCAGCTAAGCAACCAAGTTAGCCAACTCAGTGATCAAATTTCTGCACTTAAGAGCGAGCAATCGACACTTTCGTCTAAAGTAAGCCAAGCGGCTGATGCCGCTGCCGCTGCGCAAGAAGAAGCGGCTCGTGCAAACGAGCGCATCGATAATATTGCTCAGTCATACACGAAATAATTTCGTTATATTCAATAGCTGAAATGTCTTAAAGGCTTGTTAATTCAAGCCTTTTTTATTGCTGCTATTACACTATTCACCATTAATGAACTCATCAACTTCTTTAATTACTCCAATGAGGTTGGAAAATCTGCAGCCACAACTTCGACAGGCACACCATTTTGCGCCAAGATCACCGCTCTCGCTTTCGCATCTGATTTGTTAAATTCATCCAACCACCAGCGAAGTTCTTGCGGTACCTGCAACTCTTTTTTACTACCGTTACTGCGCGTTAAAGGTTCATGAGCTTCAAGAAATACGCTTCGATCTGGCTCTAAGGCTAATTTTATCGGCTCATCAATCACTTTCACTTTCTCGCCACGCTGAACCTGCTTAAACAGCCATTCAATATCCTTGGGATCCATACGAATACAACCTGAGCTGACTCTCATACCAATACCAAAATCTTTGTTGGTACCGTGGATCAAATAATCACCCGCACCATAAGCGAGACGAAGCGCGTATTCACCAAGCGGGTTATCTGGCCCAGCAGGCACCACCGCAGGCAGTTCAATACCTTTCGCTTTATATTCAGTGCGGATCGATTGAGGAGGTGTCCAAGTTGGGTTCGGCCGTTTTTGGCTGATAGTGGTTTCCATTTCGGGCGTATCACGACCAATACGGCCAATACCGACGGGGAAAATATGCACTTTGCGTTTTTCAGGCTCAAAGTAATAGAGCCGCAGTTCCGCTAAGTTGATGACGATGCCTTCGTAAGCCACGCGCGGTAAAATAATTTGTGACGGAATGGTTAGCACAAACTCTTGCTGCGGCAAAAATGGGTCAATTCCTTTGTTAGCCGCCATCAAAGATAAAAACCCAACATCGTACTGTTTTGCAATTTGCGCTAAGGTTTCGCCCTGCTCAATCACGTGATATTGAGTTCGGCCAACCATGCTACTGCCTTCGGCAGGAAAATCATAAGTCGCGGCAAACGCGTTCACACTGAGCGCACCCCAGCAACAACACAAAGAGAGTAGCTTGCGTAGCATGGTGATCAGGTATCCTTGGCGTCTTTATAGAGCTGTAAGGTTATCTCTCTTTCTACTTTATGATCAACCATTGGCGCGGGATATGACAAGGAATTGACGGCAGGGAATTTCCAAGGCGTGTGGATGCACTTATCTGGCAACGAAGCCAATTCAGGTACCCACTGACGAATAAAATCCCCTTTCGGATCAAAACGTTCCCCTTGGCTGGTAGGATTAAAAATTCGAAAATAAGGTTGCCCATCACACCCTGTTGAGGCGCACCACTGCCAACCGCCATTGTTCGATGCATAATCGCCATCCACTAATGTTTGCATAAAATATTGTTCACCAAGTCGCCAATCGATATGCAGATCTTTGGTTAGAAAACTGGCCACAACCATCCTTAATCGGTTATGCATCCACCCCGTTTTGTTCAGTTGGCGCATCGCCGCATCGACAATAGGGAACCCGGTTTGACCCTGCTGCCAACGTTCAAAGGCCGTTGAGTTCTCCCACCAAGATACATGTTTCCCCCAAGGTGCAAAATCTTTTCCCTTACAGAGATCAGGACGAAACCCGATCAGATGCTGATAGAATTCACGCCAAATAATTTCGCTCAGCCAAGTTTGCGCCCCTTCAGACAACCCAATATGTTGCGATTCAGCGTATAGACGCGCCATACATTGACGCGCAGAAAGCGCCCCTATTGCGAGATAAGGTGACAGTGCGCTGGTCGAATCCAACGCGGGAAAATCACGCTGCTGGTGGTAATTCTGTACCTTATCACGGCAAAACTGGCGTAATTTAGCGCGAATTGCATCGAACTCGACCACCCAATGATCACTGCTGATGCGTGGATAGCTGAACGAGCGGTGTTCGCTCCACAGCAACGGCTCAAGATCCTTTATGCGTTTATAATGTGCAGAAATAGGCGTTGGTAAAATTTGAGGTAGAGCCGCTTGTGATAACCACGCTCGTTTAAAAGGCGTAAAGACTTTGAAATAATCACCTTGCTTGTTTTTGACCGAACCGGGCGCAATAATGCACTTATCGTCGTATGCTCGCCACTCGATCTGGCTCTCTAGGCAAAACTGGTTCGCCATCTCATCACGCTGCAACTCATTGATTTCATACTCGCGATTAACTAACACTGCGCTGGCATTGAGCTGCTTAGCCATGGTGGCGATCTGCTGCGCAGCATCAGCGTAATCATCAACTTCCTCATACAGCAGAGCAATATTGAGTGCTTGCAGTTCACGTTGCAGCTCAAATAAACGCCGATAGATAAGATCCGCCTGCATCGGAGCAAGATGGTGTTTTTGCCACTGTGCTGGCGTTGCAATGAATACGGCAACAACAGGTTCTTCGCCATCAATGGCGGCATGTAATGCCGTATTATCAACGGATCGTAAATCTCGGCGCAGCCAGAGTAATTTCACTGTGCATCCTTACTGATTAATCTAACGAATGGTGCAGACGAGCAACCACATCTGACAACGAAAGCTTATCTCCCAGTGAGATACGCAATTTCCGTAACGCTTGAACTTGCTGCTCGGTTAACGCTCGATTGGCAAACAGCGCAACCTGTTGGTAGTTTGCTAAAGCATCATGATCAACAAGAGCGGTAAGATCTTCGACACCATCTAAGATAGTGAGGTTATACCCAGCTTCCACCTTTCCCACGAACCATAACCAAGCCAGTATGCTCGATGTTGGATCAAGATTAACGCAAAGACATTTTCCTTTAGTTGCCGCTTTGTTTTCCGCTTCAATGATCGAGCTCAACTTGCTTATCATCAGTGCCTGAAAAAGCCCTTTTTGCAAACTGCGCAGCGGTCCTTTAACCCGCTCTAACGTGTCGATGACAGGAAAGACAAACTGCTGCTCAACAATCTCTAACGGATACTCTTTCAATACTGTAGCAATGGTTGATTCCGCTTTGCCTTTATTGAGATCCACTAAAGCTTGCAGCAATTGTTCTTGCTCTAAAAGCTCTGAACCATGATTTGCCAAAGTATCGATGATGCTTTCACTGCCACTAAGCAATGCACTCACTTTGCCAATCGAAACCCCTTTCGCCAGCCAGCCTTGAATAGTGCGAATCGTCGCAATATCCTCTTGTGAATAAAGGCGATGCCCTTTTTCCGTGCGCTGTGGCTGAACGAGGTGATAGCGGCGCTGCCATGCACGCAAGGTAACGGGCTTTACTCCAGTCATCTCGGCAACGTCTCGAATAGCGTATAATTTTTCAGTCATCATGTTTTCAGTCAGTGCGTTCTCATAGTCCATAACGTAGCCTTAACGTTTGTGGATAAGGCGATAAATAGTGCTGTTGCTGCAGATAAGCATCGGGATACATTTTTATGTAATGTTTGAGCAACGTAATAGGCGCAAGTAAAGGAAGAACACCTGTTCGGTAATCATCAATGACCTGAGCTAATTCTGCTTTTTGCTCTTTGTTTAAGGCTCGTTTGAAGTAACCCTGAATATGCATTAGAACATTGGTGTTATTTTTACGGCTCGCTCTGTGTTTGAGTGCATCCATTAGCCCTTGGCGATAGTGCTCAATAAAATACTGTGGCGGATGCTGCTTGACTTCAGCCACCAAACGGCCGAGTTCTCGATACGCTTGCGGGTGATGCGCCATTAACGTCAATTTGTAGCGTGAATGAAAGGCCACCACTTTGCCCGGTGTCGGGTTGTCACCTATCGATTGATAAAAGTCATGTAAACAGTAGACACGCGTAATGAAGTTTTCGCGAAGCACAGGATCATGCAAACGGCCATCTTCCTCTACAGGCAACCACGGCATTTTACGCATCAAAGTGGCGGTATAAAGCCCAACGCCCTCTTTATCCGCTCGCTGATGCTTATAGACTTTGACTCTTTCCATGCCACATGTTGGGGATTTCGCACAAACGATATAACCACACAATTTCATCAATTCGAGTTCATCAACTTTTCGTTCTGAGAAATCGAACATGGCTTGCGTGTAATCTTTGGTTTCATCTTTAGTTTCAACCAGCGCTAAACGCTCTTCGTGAGAGATCAAGCGAATGGTAGGCCTTGGCACGGTTAAGCCAATCGAAACCTCTGGGCAAACAGGTATGAAAGAGAAATAATTCGTTAACTCTTTGGTCACAAAGTCACTCGCTTTGTGGCCAGAATCAAAACGGACTTGCTCTCCCAGCACACATGCACTGATCCCGATACGAATTTCTGGATTACTCATCGCCGCCTCATATACAAAAATATTTGTTGTATAATGTATAGCACACTCCAACAACCTTATACAAAATATATTTATGTACACATAAAAGGTAAACGTTTACCCAAATCGATTGCCTTACCACTTTCAACACTTTTAGTTATCAATGAGCTCGCAAAAGGGTATTAACCTTCATTCTGTGACTAATCTCTCAAGGAACAGTGTCAGGTCTAGCTAGTATTGCCTCAACAAAACACATCAGATTCAACAGAATTAGTAATTTAATCCACTTATTGCGGATAAATCGCTGACTCGAAAACTTTGGAGTAACAACGATGGCAACCCCACACATTAATGCGCAAGTTGGTGATTTCGCTGAAACCGTTCTAATGCCAGGCGATCCATTACGTGCAAAATACATTGCTGAAACTTTTTTAGATGATGCTAAACAGGTTTGTGATGTTCGCAGTATGTTCGGTTATACCGGTACTTATAAGGGTAAAAAAGTATCCGTTATGGGCCACGGTATGGGCATTCCATCATGCTCGATTTATGTTCACGAGTTGATTTCAGAATACGGTGTAAAAAATATCATCCGTATTGGTAGCTGTGGCGCAGTTCGTGACGATGTCAATCTAATGGATATCGTTATTGGTATGGGTGCTTCAACCGATTCCAAAGTTAACCGCATCCGTTTTAACAACCACGATTTTGCCGCGATTGCGGATTACGGATTGCTTGAAACAGCTGTCAATCAAGCACGCGCACAAAACGTGCCCGTGAAGGTAGGCAACGTGTTTTCCGCTGATCTGTTCTACACGCCTGAAGGTGATTTATTCGAAAAAATGAATAAGCTTGGCATCTTAGGTGTGGATATGGAAGCGGCCGGTATTTATGGTGTTGCAGCGGATCTAGGCGCAAAAGCATTGACGATTCTTACGGTGTCAGACCACATCATTCGCGGTGAGAAATTAAGCTCTGAAGATCGCCAAACCTCTTTTAACGACATGATGAAAGTCGCGCTTGAAACAGCGATTAGTATCTAATTTTTAAACCTCAGCTGCTCACCCAAATTGGCAGCCTTAAATTACCCCGAGGGGGCGATTGTGTCCAACGACCAACTACCCAAGGACGCAGATGGTTTACAACTCAACTTTTGTAAAACATTGGCGTGTGACAACTTTGGACTGAGTGAAGCCGAACGGTACGTTCTGCAGCGCGTAAACCCGAAGCGTCCAACGATGGTTTGTCGTGAATGTGGAGCTTTCCCCCCCTTACTTAACAACCGAGAAGTGTTAAACGAATTACACCGTTTAAGACAGCTTCACAGCGACGGGTTGCCCGCTTGTCGCAGTGATGATTGCCAAAATTTCGGTTTATCTGTTCATACGCACAAACACCTCTATCACGCTTTTGGCTACAGCGGCGATCGCCAGCGATACCGTTGCAAAGCTTGTCAGAGTACCTTTGTTGATAAGTGGTCAGGAGCCAACAAAAAACTCGTTTTTCAAGAAACCTTACTCGGCCTACTCTTCATGAGTTATTCGGTGCGAGAGATTTGCCGTAAATTATCCATCAACCCAAAAACGTTTTATGATCATGTCGAGCACATTGCCAGTCGCTGTCGGCGAAAACTGGCCATGATTGATGCGCGTTGGGTGAATCATGCAAACCAATATGAACTGGCTTGCAATTACATACCGCTCCAGCCCCATAGCGACAACGGCGTATTGTGGTTTGCAACAGGTGAAGCCAAAACAGGCTATATACTCTGTCAGCACGTAAACTATTCCGCCAATGAAGAGCCTGCAGGCGAGCTTGATCACAACCCCTATCACTCGCCCGCGCGTTTTGTTTCTCGTGAACATTCATCCGAAGCGAATCTACCCACTCCTGACGCATCTCCGCTATTACGTGAGCGTATTGATCAGAAATACCAAACAATTTTAGCCCGCGGTAATGTTGAAGACCCCATGGGTAACCTCACCACTTTTCATTACCCTTCTAAAGGCGCCTTGATTCGCCCTCCTTACACCTCTTATGCTCACTTCCTCCACGTGCTGGATTTGTGCCTTGAAGATAAGCGAGTTTCTATCTATCTGCCTCAAGATCCGGTTTTACGTTCTGCCGCATTGAGCGTCTGTTTGCCGCGAATCAAGCGTAAGAATGTTGACTTGATGTACGTTGAGGAAGATCCGCAATGGCAAAATGGACATTCCGTGAATAAAACGGACATTGTTCACATGGGATGGTGGCGAGATCGCTGGGCTATTGCCAATCAGGCACAGGCTGCCAAAGGTGTTTGCTATTTGGCAGGAGACAATCCAACACCCGAAGCTTGGCTCGATAAAGCATCGATTAAGCAAACAGAGTTCTATCAAAAACGCTTCCAGCTGTTATTCGAAAGCTTTATCAACGAACCGAGGCGCAAACTTCGCCCTGGCGGCCTACAACCAATGCTGGATATTTTTCGTGCTTGGCACAATCTGTGCTACCAAGATAAACATGGATTCACCGCCGCCCAAAATTTGGAATTAACCAAACATCCACTGACATTGAAAGAACTACTCTCTTAGATTTTTAGGTTATATTTAGACTGTGGATTGTGAAGTAGCGCAGATTATTGTGGTAATGAATAACCAATGCACCCACTTTTGGGAAAGTAAATAGTGCGCTTTAACGTTGGCTTCATATAATGAATCGGTGACTTAGGCTTCTTACTTTTGAGGAACAGCCCGTTTGGATAAAAGCCAATACCTTCTTGAAATTGAAATAGAACAGCTTAGAGCCCGTATTGAAACTGAGCCGGAGAAGGTGTCGATCGTCGCGGAGCAGTGTTTATTGAGAGCACAGCAGATCTTTTTCCCAGAAGGGGCGATTCAATGTTTGATCATTTTATCTCGCTGCGCTTGGTGTCTAATGGACTACCGCGTGGGTTTAAAATACATTAAAGAAGCCTTATCCACTCAAAATACCCTCGATACTGATGATTGCCTTCCCGAAATTCTGCATATTCACGCGCTGCAACTTTGGGGTCAGGCAAAATATTATACCGCCCAACAATATTGGATAAATGCCTTAGAACAATCAGCTCTGGTTGATGAAGTTGATATCCAGATAGAGTGCCTCATTGGTCTGGGTAATGTTTGGCGTATTACCAACGAATATCAACTTTCATGTTCAACACACGAGCTAGCCGTTAAAGTTGCTAATAATGCCCGTATCCATTGGTTAGAAGGCAAAGCCCGTATTCTGTGGGCATGGGATCTCTATCTACTTAACCAATACATCGATATGCTCACGGTGCTCGATGGTGCAGAAGAAGCGCTACAGGATCATCCCGATAAAACTTGGCAAGCCGAGGTTTGGGATTTTCGCGGCTTGGCACTGCTCGGGCTTGAACGAATCGAAGATGCGGAAGCGGCAACCACCAAAGCACTCGAACTTGCTGTTGAGCATAACCTTGTGTGGATGAAGGCTCACTCATTCATTAGTCGAGCTCGTTTGGAACTGCTGAGAAAAGACTCCAAGAAAGCAACTGAGCTGTTGCTTCTTGCTGAAGCCTCCGCGGCTTCGTTTGATAAAGGTGAGCTACTTTCACAAATTTGCTACCAACAATCCCTAGTCGCAGAGCAGCGTGGTGATTTTAAAGCTTCTTTAGCCTCATTTAAGAAATATCGCCAATTTACGGTTGAGATGCTTCGAGAACAAACGGCGCGCATTGGCCTTGATAAAGCAAGAGCCTCTAAGCGACAACTTGAGCAACGAGCACGTAAACTCATTAACCGTATTCGTGGTCAACACGAATACGACCCAGAGAAACATCTCTCCAATGTAGTTTCAGAGACTTATTGGTGGGAACAACTCATGCTATTCAAGACCGAGTTGAAGCATTCTAATCACGCCGTCATTGTCATCCAACATAACGACTCAAAGTACCTCGATGTATGTACCGAGATTGCCCACTCGCTCTGTAACCAAAAAGATCTCGTTTCTCGTTTAAGTAGCGAACGCTTAGCGCTGCTTCTTGCCGATAAAGGCGATGCAGCGCTGCACGTCTTCCATGTATTGGCTAAGATGATTGAAATATACCCCTGGGAAAGAAAAGGATTAACGGGGTCGCTACCTCAAGTGATGTTCCAAGACATTTTGAGTTTCCCATTCACATTAGAACAACTGGAAGACAGTCAACCTCAGGAATGGTCGCATGGAAGTACTGCTCAGTAAGATTAAAGATACGGGTTTGGATGCCACCTCCGTTTCCGGAGAGGAGGCCATCATTTTCTGGAATCACGTCCGACAACATATAGCCTCAACATCAAAAGAAAAAGCACTTAGCTACATCATCAGTGCAGAGTATCGTTCAGAACTGCATCAGTCGTCCGCCAGCATAGAGGAGCTTCGTCACGCCTTAGCATTACTTGAATTGCCTAAGGACGCCGAAATTATTTTGTCTGTGAAAAACAGTTTGAGCGATCGCCTAATGGAAAGCGGTGAATTTGCCGCAGCGCTCAACGAATATGTGTCCGCTTCTAATATTGCCGTCGACACGGGTTACATTGACGAATATGTACTAGCCGTCATTGGCATGGGTAACCTGTGTGATGCTTATGGCGAACACAGCCGAGCCCTTCGTTACTATCAAAAAATTGATAGTATTGATCACGCAATCACCAGCCGCTCATTACGCCTGCGTTATAAACTTTACATGCTATCGTGTTACATTCAACTGCACCGAATCTCCGCCGCCACCGACCTAATTAAAGAGTGTGAAGAGCTGAGTATTTTGGTCAGCGATAAAATTCTTACCGGGCAAATTTCACTCTATCAAGCTCAACTTTATCTTCATCAGGATCAAGTCGATAAAGCGCTCATTACGCTCTCTAGTGTTCAGTACAGTGCTGGGAATATGAATTCCACCTGGCTATCGAATATGATTCGAATTGAAACGGCCAACTGCCTGGCTAAAATAGGCAAAAGTCATATTGCCAATATGATGCTGGCCAGTACAGACAAACGTCTGCAACGATACACGTCACCCACGATGGCCAAGCAGCTGTATCGAGCATTCAGTGCCGTGTGCGAGCGCCAAGGCCTTTATCAAGCCGCCCTGATTTATGAAAAAAAGGGCTTTCGAATTGAAACTGATCTGATGAAAAACATCCCGATTAGTGAGCTGGGGGCCAATCAACTGCGTCGCTTATCGCGCTTTGAATTGCAATTGAAATTGATCTTATCTGAGATTGAAAATCGCGAGCTCAAAGAAACCACCGAACATCAAAAGAATGCTGTAGCCCAACTTCAACAGGATGTCTTCACTGACCCACTCACCACCTTACACAACCGCCGCTGGTTAGATGTAAAGCTGAAAGACCTACTGCTTCATGAGAAGCTATTTGCATTTTTAGTCATTGATATTGACCATTTTAAATCGATTAATGATGAACTTAGTCACTTGGTTGGTGACAAAGCGATAGTCAATGTTTCACGTGAGTTGAAAAACTACTTTAAATTCCGAGGCTCCTCCTGTGTCCGTTTTGGTGGAGAAGAGTTTCTGGTGATTTTAGAAGATTGCTCGCTCGACCAAGCTGAAATGCATGCCGAAAACTATCGAGAACGCATATTCCAATTTGGTTGGCACGATATTCTAGGTGAGCGCGGCTTAACCGTCAGTATCGGTATAACCTTGCATCGAGATGGTGAAAATACACAACGCACATTCTACCGCGCCGACAAAGCCTTATATCGCGCGAAAGCGAATGGCCGCAACCAAGTGTGCACTGAGTAACTTTCCATCACGTTAAGCTATTGGCTGCCGTTTACACTCGTCATTGAAATACAGGAGCAACTATGTTTTTAGATTACTTTGCCCTTGGTCTACTGATTTTCGTAGCCTTGGTCATTTTTTATGGAATCATCGTCATTCATGATATCCCCTATGAAATCGCCAAAGAGCGCGACCATCCACATCAAGATGCCATTCATGTTTCTGGCTGGGTCAGTCTATTTACCTTACATGCAATCTGGCCATTTTTGTGGATTTGGGCAACCTTATGGCGAAAAGATCGCGGGTGGGGGTTCACTAAACTTCAAGAAGAGCAGCACGATATTCATCATCGTGTCGATGAACTTATCGATCAAGTCGCAACACTCACTCGAGAATTACATGAGTTAAAAGCGCAGCCACCCGTTGCTCAAGCGAACATCGACCATGCCAGTAATCAGGAGACAAAATAATGGATTTACTTCTGATCATGACTTATGCCGCTTTATGTATTGCGATATTCAAAGTCTTTAAAATTCCATTAAATAAGTGGACCGTCCCTACCGCTGTATTAGGTGGCGTTATTTTGATCGGCACCCTGATCTTACTGATGAACTATAATCATCCTTTTACTCAATTGGGTAGCCAAGTTTTTTCCACAACACCTGTCGTCTCAGGAGTACGAGGAAGAGTGATTGAGGTTCCGGTACAAGCAAACCAGCCCTTAAAACAAGGTGATGTGCTTTTTAGAATTGACCCTGTGCCTTTTGAAGCGGAATTGGCAAAAATTGAAGCTCAGATCAAAGAGGCGAGCCAAGGTGCACTCGGCCTAGAATCGAATGTTTCTGAAGCTGCGGCAGCGAAAGTACAGGCTATCGCTGACCGGGATAAAGCACAACGTGAGTATGCTCGTTATCAACGTGGGTATGATAAAGGTGCATTCACCGAACAAGATCTTGATACCCGTCGCCAAGCTTATAAAGCAGCAGAGGCAGCAGTAGAAGTCGCCCAAGCACGTCTAAATCAAGCCAATATCTCCTTAAACTCAGAAATCAATGGTGAGAATACTACCGTTGCTCGCCTGCTTGCCGATTTTAGACAAGCCCAATTCAACCTTGAACAAACCATTGTCAGAGCGCCTACTGATGGCTATGTGACGCAATTAGCTCTCAGACCAGGTGCGATGTCCGTACCATTACCCTTAGCGCCAATGATGACGTTTGTACACACAGAAGATAAAATCTACACAGCTGCATTTAGGCAAAATTCTCTTCAACGCCTAAAACCGGGCTTTGAAGCCGAGTTTTTGTTCAGAGCACTGCCCGGAAAAGTCTTCAAAGGAGAAGTGGTTGAGATATTGCCTGTGATTGGTGAAAGCCAGATCCAAGCACGAGGCACCTTGCTAGGAACTGAGGCATTACGTACCAATGGACGCGTACTCGTCACCCTTAAAGTTACCGATGATTTAAGCGATTATCACCTACCGCTCGGAACCGCTTTTGAAGCCGCTATCTATTCAGACAGTTTCTCTCATGTCTCGATTATGCGTAAGGTACTCATCCGGATGAAAAGTTGGCAAAACTATCTCTACATAGATCATTAGATACCATCCATCACGACATACGTTGAAAAACAGCCAACCCAGATGTTGCTTGTCTAGTGACTATTGGCATCATGTTAAAAGGGTCGTAAACGACCCTTTTGCTACCTGTCGCTCCAACGCAGAATTCTAACTTCATTACCCGCTTCGGGTTTTACTGGAATATTGAGTGATAAAAGCAGCGAAACAAGTGCCATTACCGCTCCAATGTAAAAGACGCTCGCCGGAGAGATAAGCCAAATTAAACCAAACGTGGCGGGGATGAACACGGCCGCAATATGATTAATGGTAAAAGAAACTCCCGCTGTAGACGCCATGTCCGCAGGATCTGCAATTTTCTGAAAATAAGTTTTAATCGCCAAAGCCAAGGCAAAAAAGAGGTGGTCAACCACATAAAGTGCCGCCGCCCAATGTGCGTTTTGTACAAGACCGTACCCAACAAAAACAACAATTAACCCCGTGTATTCAAACAGTAACGCTTTACGCTCGCCGACTACACCAATGAACTTACCAATACGTTTAGCAAACAAAAAGTTGAACAAATAGTTGATCAAAAACAGTAAGGTAATATCGGCCGCTGAATAGCCAAATTTCTCCACCATAAGGAAACCAGCGAAAACAGTGAAAATTTGCCTACGCGCACCACTCATGAAGGTCAAGGCGTAATACAGCCAATAACGTTTGCGTAGCACGAGCTTTTTATTTTGTGGCACTTCCGCTTTAAATTCAGGAAAGGCAAATGCAATGATCAACACCAGCACAAAACCAGCACCGCCAGAAATGGCATAGACCCATTTAAAATCGAGCTGAAACACTTCTAACATTACCCACAAAGCACCGTAGGTGATCAGTGATGCAAGTGCTCCAACCGAAATGAGTTTGCCAAGCATTTCTGGCGCTTCATCTTTATTTAACCACTGCAAAGACAAGGATTGTTTAAGCGTTTCAAAGTAGTGAAACCCAGTCGACATCAATAATGTCGTGAGCAGTAACCCGGTTAAAGAAGGGAAAAAACCCGTCATCGCGGTTCCTAACGTCAACATACCTAATGAGATCAGGATAAATCGCTGCTCTCGAATGAACAGTAAAACGAATACGGCGGTGAAGGCTAAAAATCCGGGGATTTCTCGTACACTTTGTAATAAGCCAATGTCTGAACCATCGAAATTCGCTTTTTCAATCACGAAATTATTCAACAGTGCCATCCAACTAGAAAATGCAATCGGCACAATAATGGAGATAATCAATAGGAAATTTTGTGGCGTGCGCCAACCTTGAGAGGCTTTAGGGTACATGAGAGATCCTTATCTATGTTTCAGCGCATCATATACTCAAGTCGCCTTAAAAGGCGAGAGCTCATCACAACAGGAAACAAGGTTAGGGATTAGCACTGCTAAATTACACCGTTCGGGTATAAGATCGACCGAGACACAAATATTGGGATTTAACATGACGATTACGTTCGCAACGATTAATTTATTCAATTATTTAGCTCCGCCGAACGCATATTATCAGTTCGATAATATTTACACGCAAGCAGAGTGGCAGAAAAAAAAGCAATGGTTTAGCCAGAAGATCAAACAGCTGGATGCCGATATCATTGGCTTTCAAGAAGTTTTCAGTTTTGATGAACTGCGCAACCAGATGATGGATTTAGGCTACCCGTATGTGGCCTGTGTAGATGAACCTATCGTCAAAGATGGATACATCTATAGCCATCCGGTTGTAGTAATTGCCTCTCGCTATTCTCTGCGCCAAGTGAGCGCCGTACATGGCACGTTACCAAACCAAGCTGCCCCTTTTTGCTTTAATCGTACACCGTTACACGCTACGGTTTGCCTACCAATGCTCGGGGATATCGATGTCTATATTGTGCATTTTAAATCTCAACGTCCGGCAGAATCGCCTGCGGCACCTCATCATCTGATCGATGAATGGCAACAAGAAACGCTAGGACGCTGGCTCTCTACTGTTCAGCGAGGCTTTGAAGCAAACCTGACTCACCAATATATCGTCAATACTCAAAAACAAACTGGGCGGCCTTGTGTGCTAATGGGCGATTTTAATAAACCGTTACATCACGAAGAGTTTCAAGGACTACTATCACAGGCCTTATACCGCAGACCAGATACACAGCAACCGCTGGCTGGCTATGCGCTTTACGATGCTTGGGATCTGCATACCGAGAGTGTTGAGCAGCCTCGCAAAGCCACTCATTACGCCGGCTCCACGGGATCTGTACTCGACTATATTCTCCTTTCCGCAGACTTCGCGCCTTTTATCCAGCCAATGAAAAGCTATATCAGCCACTATACTGTGCTTGATCAACATCTGGTCAACCCGAGCTATGAGCTCGATAACTTTAGTACTGACCATGCACTGGTCGCGGTCACATTAAAAGTAAACACAGCACCGAGCTAATGGGCTTGTATGCTACGACTCTCGATGCAATAAATGCTGCCATTCACTGTGTCGATTTAAATAATGCACAACATAACTACAGACAGGTTTGATGGTGTAACCTTGCGCTTCAATTTGCGGTAATACACTCTCCATCATTATTTTCCCGTATCCTTTACCCTGAAGTTCATCCGGTACGCGAGTCGAAGTAATAAACAACACTTCATCCTGCTGTTGGTATGTCACAGTTGCGAATAGATTTCCCTCAAGATGTACTTTATATTGACAATTTTGTATATCATGTTGCACTTCATGAATCATAGTAACGTCCTAATTGATATATAAATCAAATAAATTGATATTCTCAGAATTGAATCTTCCAACATCTACCCCTAGAATTTAAACTATTACAAAAATTAGAATAAAATGCAGCTACTGCATCACGGAGAAAATTAAGATGGAATCGCAGTCGGCAGTGCTGAAAGATGAACAGAACCCAAACCGTTCAACCGAACGTAATAAAACCCTATCGACACTTAATAGTACTGATGCGTTATCTATGGTTGAACACAGTAGCGAACTAACCTTAAGTATAACCACTCCCGTTGGTACGAAATTCCAGTGTAAAACGTCATTTATCGGTACCTACTCTCATTCCCATCTCCTTGTAGAAATTCCTAAAATTTCCGCAGATGATCTCTCTTTTTTCTTCCAAGAAGGTTTTTGGATGAATATCAGAGCTATTTCACCACGTGGCGAAGGAGCTTTAATCCATTTTCGTAGCCAGTTGTTACATGTATTGCAAGAGCCTATACCGCTCGCCATGTTATCTATTCCCAACAGCATGCAAGTGACCCAACTGCGCAAAGAAGCTCGTTACGATGTGAATCTAGCAGGAAAAGCAACGGTAGGAACGCATAAGTCGGATTGTGAGGTAAGAGATCTCTCCAAAAGTGGCTGTCGTTTTGTCACACCTCCTCTTGGGCGTACTTTCCAAGTGGGTGATAAGATTAGTCTCGAATTATTTACTGATCCTCGCAGCAGCCAATTCTTTGCGCCTTTGATGGGTAAAGTTTGTAACTTGCAACGCTCACTGCACTATGCTCGTTACGGAGTGCAGTTTGATGAAGAAGGTGTCAAAAATGCGAAAAGTTTATTAGGTCAACTGAAGTTTGATGGCACAAAACTAACGCTGAAGTAAGCAATACACCCTAACCAATAAGTTAGGGTGTATTGCTATTATTTTTAACCGAGAAACGAAATATACCCTTGTAAGATAACCAAATTCACAATATCCACAAAGAATGCACCTACGATAGGCACGACCATAAACGCTTGTGGTGATGGCCCATATCGTGTCACCAATGAGCCCATATTCATCACAGCGGTTGGGGTTGCTCCAAGACCAAAACCGCAGTGCCCACCAGCGATCACAGCAGCGTCATAGTTTGATCCCATCACTTTAAAAGTCACAAAATAAGCAAAGATACCCAATACCACCGATTGCACCGTCAGAATCACAAGAAATGGAACTGCCAAGTCAAAAATATTCCATAACTTTAAACTCATGAGTGCCATAGCAAGAAATAGCGATAGAGAAACGGTGCCTAAGATGTCAACGGTTTCAGCATCAATTTTATGAACTTTCGTCAATTCCAGTACATTGGTAATGAACACACCGATGAAAAGCGCATAGACAAAATCGGGGATCATCAACCATTTGATTTCAAATGCACTTACCCACTGTTCTAAATATTTAGCACCAGTGACACAAATAAGAAGGATGAACAAACCCTCAATCACTTTCTTAGCGGTGACTTTATCTTCTTCATATTCATTGTAAGTAACCAGCTCTGGGAACTTATCGTGCGTTTTGGTTCCTCGTCCATACTCAGATTCAAACCCGTTTTTATTAATGAGTTTTTGGGCAACTGGGCTACCGATAATCCCACCAATGATCAAACCAAAGGTCGCTGAGGCCATGGCAATTTCTAGCGTATTGCTAAGCCCATAATTATCGTTGAATGTTTGAGCCCACGCCGCTCCCGTACCGTGTCCACCCGAGAGGGTAATAGAACCGGCGATCAACCCCATCAGTGGGTCAAGACCAAGAGCCGTAGCTAACGATACACCGACGCCATTTTGGATGATGATATAAAACGAGGCAACGGCGAGGAAAAGAAAGACTTTTGCTCCACCCTTAACCAGTTGAGTGTAATTGGCCGCAAGGCCTACGGTGCTGAAAAACATCAGCATAAAAATATTCTGCAACGGCAATGAGAACTCTAAATCTAAGCCGTAAAAATGTAGAAGAGTGATCGCGAAAGCGACAATTAAGCCACCGACGATGGGCTCAGGAATGTTGAATTTTTCCAAGATAGGCAGTTTTGCGTTAATAAAGTGACCTAAAAAAAGCACGCTAATAGCGATTAAGAAAGACTCAAGGGGCCCAATTGAAATTAAATGGTGCATATAACCTCTTATTACTGCTTCACTCATCTTCCTTAATGAGTTTGGAGATCATCAAAGAAAGCTTGATAAACTCGAAAAAAATACGATTGATCGATACGGATCATCCTTATGGATATTGTTTATTTACAATGATATACGATGTTTATTTGATGGGTTTTACGAACGTATGGCCTAACTGGTTTTGCTCGAAAAACATCTTCGCTCACGGCTTTTGATTGTCATTTGCAAACTCTCATTAGACGAGCGAGGAGGCGTATCATACCTAACAGACAAAAAAAGAGCCAACCGCAATGATGCGATTGGCTTATATATAGTGTGAACAAATTCATTCACTAACAACGTCAGTTGGCTAGGTGACCCTCGGCTTTAAGAAGGGTCGAACAGTATTATGCATTAAGTATGCCAACTAAAAAAGGTCTGCTTTTTAGCTATGCATCGCATTAATTCATCAAAATGTAGTACTTTTTCGCATTACGCAAATTGCATTATGCGAAACGAATGCAAAACAATACTCACCCAGTTGCTATAAAACAAACTAACTTTCTGCGCTTTTTCACCTTAAGCCAGCACCACTCACTCATCTTTTGTACAAGCATTTCTTAGTTATTTCATTATATACTTCCGGCACATACACTTAATCATGCAGATTCAATGAACTATTTCAGTACGTTTTTAAAAGGGATGGCCATGGGCGCCGCCGATGTTGTGCCGGGTGTTTCGGGTGGAACCATTGCATTCATCACTGGTATCTATGACACTTTGCTTGAAAGCATTCGTAGGATTAACCCGAGTTTATTGCGCATAGTCAAACGAGATGGGTTAGCCGCCGCATTTCAACATATTAATGGCTTCTTCTTGCTCGCACTGTTTGGGGGAATATTCACCAGTATCCTCTCTTTGGCTAAACTCATTTCTTGGCTGTTAGCCACGCATCCTATTCCCATTTGGTCATTCTTCTTCGGTTTAATTCTAGTTTCGGTATTCCATATTGTGAAACAAATTGAGCAATTCAAACTTTCTCGGTTGCTCTTCGCTTTGCTGGGAGTTGCGTTTGCTTACAGTATTACGGTGCTTAACCCAATGCAGATGGAACCAACAGCGCTGAACACAGTTCTAGCCGGTGCTATTGCCATCTGCGCCATGATTCTACCGGGAATTTCTGGCAGTTTTATCCTGTTGCTGATTGGTATGTACGCACCGGTACTGGGCGCGGTGAAAGAGATGCAAGCCGATATTTTGGCACTCTTTTTACTCGGATGTATTGGTGGTTTACTGAGTTTTTCTCACGTATTGTCTTGGTTACTCAAACAATTTAGAGATTTGACCTTAATTTTTCTTACGGGATTAATGATCGGCACCTTACCCAAAATCTGGCCTTGGAAAGAAACGCTCACTTGGCGAACCAATTCTCACGGCGAGCTCGTTCCTTTACTACAGCGAAACCTTTCTCCATTGGAATTTGAGTCCATCACTTCACAGCCTTCGCAACTGCTGGTAGCCATTTTATTGATGCTTTGCGCTGTTGCCCTCGTGCTTGGCTTGGAGCAATATGCAAAACATCACGATGTGTAAATCACACCGCATAGCATGAATGAGAAAAGGTGGGGAAACTCACCTTTACTATATTGATTTGTTGCACATTTTATCCATTCGTCACCACTGAAAAAAGATAGCTGTGATAACATTCGCGTTTTATAACCGCTTGGATTGTCCCCATGCACAACGCAATCAAAATCGGCGTCTTTGTTCTAGCCCTGCTAGCGGGTTACTTTAGCAGCGATATTTTCAATTGGCTCTCTTCAGCACACTCTTCTCCAGATATTAATCGATATTGCCAGTTGTCGAGTGCCCCTTGTCGACAAGGAGATGTTGTCATGACATTGGCACACGATAAATCTCAACCTTTGGTGGCTAACACTCTGACCGTTGAATGGCCACAAGCCAATGCAAGTAAACTCACACTCACACTCAATGGGCTAGAGATGGAGATGGGCACCGCTAAATATGTACTGACGCCGCAGGAAGACGGGCTCTACACAGCACAGATTGTACTCCCAGTTTGCACGACTGAAAAAATGACATGGATTGGCGAACTCTCTGATGGTCGTACCCAAGTATTTCCGGCAATAAGGATGGAAAGATGAGTAAAAATTGGTCTCTGGCATTGGTGGTTGCGTTTGTATTAGGCTTTGGTATAAAAACCTATTTTGATACGCAGCAAAGTATGGATTTAGAGAGCGGTAATAGCTCATCTTCTGAGGTGATTTTATTTGGCAAAGCAAATCAACCCATCTCTATTTTTGATACTAAAGATGAACGCATACGTGTTGTTTACTTCGGCTTTACACGCTGCCCAGATGTCTGCCCAACATCTCTTGCTATGTTAGCAGGTGCACTCAATCAACTGGATGATGTAACCAAAGCAAAGTTGCGCCCTTTATTTATCTCTCTCGATCCAGAGCGTGACGCTGCCGATGCTTCTCATCAATACGCACAATATTTCCACCCTATGATCGAGGGGCTTTCTGCTCCTTTAGACATTACAACACCACTGGCGCATCAGTATGGCGTCATTTTCCGCAAAACCGAATTAAAGGGATCTGAACTGAAATACACATTAGATCACAGCTCCTACTTCTACTTTTTACAACCAGATGGAACATTAATCACTAAAGTCCCACACACGCTTTCACCGGCTCCCATTGTTGAAGCCATCAAAACAATAATGACGTCATCACAAGGAAAATAACATGAAGCTCAATGCTCTTTTTTTAGCAAGCCTTGCCCTTAGCCCACTAGCTTTTGCGAACACAGATATAATGGTACATCACCCTTACGCACGTGCTACCGCACCAACCGCCACCACCAGCGCAGTATTTTCTCAAATCATGAATAAAGGTGAAACGGACCGTTTCATTGTATCGGCCAACACCGATGTGGCAGGGAAAGTTGAGTTGCATGATGTAATCACCGAAGGAGATGTGATGAAAATGCGTCAAGTCACTGAATTTAAAATTCCGGCCAAAGGGCACGTCGAACTCAAACCGGGCGGCTTGCACATCATGCTTTTTGATTTGAAGAAACCATTGGTTGAAGGTGAAAAGATTGACGTACAACTGACCTTTGCCAATGGTGAGCAGCAAACCATTACTGCATCAGTAAAAAAAGTGATGAGTGGTATGGCACACCATTAAAAAGAAGGGGGTGAGCGATGTTGGCTTACCCTCTTTTATCATCGCACTAAACGCTCATTGACCAGTCTAATGGCGAGAGCGAGACATCCCGACGAGAGGCTTATCATTCCACCACCACAAATGCTACATTTTATTTACATTTCACTCAAAATCGATTGCATTTCCACACATTGATTAATTATTTGTGCTGATTATCAATTAATTCTAGACACAATATCCCGCGTAGATATCATTACCCCTTCAGTGGAGCTCACTGATGTCACTATAACTCTATTTGTCTACCATAACCGATGCTATGGCTTCATAGTATTTAGGTCATGCAGGATGTAATTCGATTTATTGCAGGGATAACTATGCAAAGCAACAATATTTTCGCCCGTTTTGCGCGTGGCAATTTGGTTCTGCAAATACTCGCCGGTATCGTTCTCGGTGGGATATTAGCAACCCTTTCACCCGATGATGCGAAAAGCGTCGGCCTACTTGGCGACCTTTTCGTTGGCGCACTTAAAGCCGTAGCGCCGATCCTCGTGTTTATTTTGGTCGCCGCGTCCATCGCAAACCAAAAGAAAAACCAACACACTTATATGCGCCCAATCGTGGTGCTTTACCTTTTTGGGACCTTCACCGCCGCTCTTACTGCCGTTGTATTGAGCTTTATCTTCCCTACAACCTTAACATTGGTTGCGGGGGCAGAAGGTGCAACGCCTCCTCAAGGTATCGCTGAAGTGCTTAATACCCTGTTGTTTAAGCTGGTTGATAACCCAGTCAATGCTCTAATGAGTGCAAACTATATTGGCATTCTGGCATGGGCTGTTGGGTTGGGCTTAGCTTTACACCATGCCTCAGCAACAACTAAAGCCGTATTTGAAGATTTAAGCCACGGCGTTTCACAAATTGTGCGTTTTATTATTCGCCTAGCACCGTTTGGTATTTTCGGCTTGGTTGCATCCACGTTTGCCACGACTGGCTTTGAATCTTTGGCTGGTTATGCCAACCTTTTATTCGTATTGCTCAGTGCTATGTTGATCATCGCATTAGTTGTCAACCCAATCATTGTGTACGCGAAAACTCGCCAAAACCCGTATCCATTGGTGTTCCAGTGCTTGCGTGAAAGTGGTGTCACCGCATTTTTCACACGTTCAAGCGCCGCCAATATCCCAGTAAACATGGCATTGTGTGAGAAACTAAAACTGGATGAAGATACTTATTCAGTCTCGATCCCACTCGGCGCGACCATTAATATGGCTGGTGCCGCCATTACTATCACGGTTCTCACCCTAGCTGCAGTAAACACAGTAGGTATTGAAATTGACCTGATGACAGCTTTGCTACTGAGCATCGTTGCTGCTGTTTCTGCATGTGGCGCATCCGGTGTGGCCGGTGGATCACTGCTGCTGATCCCGCTCGCATGTGGGCTATTTGGCATTTCAAATGACGTAGCAATGCAGGTTGTTGCCGTTGGCTTTATCATAGGCGTGATTCAAGATTCAGCCGAAACCGCGCTCAACAGCTCCACAGATGTTGTCTTCACCGCTGCGGTTTGCCAAGCTGAGCACAATAAATCAGCATAATCATTCGATACACTAAAACCGGTACCAACAAAAATCCCCAGCCGATTCGCTGGGGATTTTCATTTCAGAGATTTTTTATTTACAGTGCTTAGCCACTTTATCGATCCAACATTACCTGTCCATTGAAGTATTGGAGAAATCTAATCGCGTTAGAACCTCATGATCATCAGATGGGCTGGATGACAAACGCTCTTCGGAGGCATCCGCCACTACGCTCAATGAGAGATCGTCTTCATCAGGCAACTCCCCTTTCTCTGGGATAGGGATCCCACGTTTGTAGAGCTTGTTCAGCGCCTTAATAATTGAGTGTTTACTTACAGTACCCGCGCCGATTTTCTTCATGAGTGGTTTGGCCAACGATTGCAACCCCACAACAGAATCGACACCGATACGTGAGCCCACTTGATCTCTTAGCACCTTTGCTGGTTCAAAACCAAAATGAGCCGATAAAAATAACCAAATATAAGCAATAGCATTGCCATTTGAACCTTTATCTATCCAAGCTTCTCCTGCGTGATACATCGCCTCTACATGACCTTTTTCAGAAGCTCGCTCTAACCAATAACAAGCTTTACTGTGGTCCATTGCGACACCAACACCCTTAAGGTAATTCAAGCCTAGTTTCATCTGTCCTATCGGGCTATTTAGCTTCGCGGCTTTGGAATACCAAAATGTTGAATCCGCTGGTGATGGCGCAATATTGTCATGTGAAACACACCAATCCCCCATGAAAATCACAGCGTCGAGCAAATTCGCTTCCGCAGCCTCTTGTACTAACGAGACTCCTTTCGCAGTATTCGCTTCCACGCCACGGCCATGAATATAGGCCATGCCAGTTTCATACTTTGCGGTTAAGTTACCTTCAATGCCTGCAATACAAGTCTGCCAAAACTTCTCTTTTTCCCGCAAAATCAGATCATCTCGAAACTTTTGGCAAATCCGAACAACACCATACATTCCCGTAACATTGTCATAATTTGCCGCTTTGTCATACCAGTACATCGCCTCTTTGAGGTTGGTTCGTTCGGCTTCTTTCGCTAAATACAAAATCGTCGGCACATGGCCTGTTTCGGCCTTAAACAAGCGATCTTGTCTTTCTTGTTCACGTGATTTTTCTATCGCTTTGCGATAAGCGATTTCTCTCTCTTTTCTCTCTTCCTCTAAGCGTTTTTTGCGCAAAGAGAGCGAAAACATCCACACGAAGATGAGGATAAGTGATAACCCGGTTGCGCCTATGGCAATCCCAATAGTGCTCATTGATTCAAATCTTATTTAGCTGATTAACTTCATTATCGACCATTTTTCTCAATCTTTGAAAAAGTCTGACCACATTCATTCTGTCTCGAACCATTTAAAACATACGAAACAGTCAAATCCGTTCATCCAAAACAGAGAGGCCACTCTATATCTAATGCTCGTGATATCTAATGCTCGTGGATTAATTAAGCCACATAGCCTTAGCACTAAGATAGTACCGTACTCTTTTCAAGAGTGTTACGCACAATCACACTAATTGAGGAATAGATTCCGATTTGGGTCAATGAATGAAAAAACGCAGCCAAATCGCTGCGTTCATTCCAGATCAAAAATGAGCCACTCACTTTACTCTCTCATCAAAACCGCGATGGATTGATAAGGCTCGAGTACTAGGTTTTCTTCTAATTTTTCAATCTCTTGATAATTAGAGCTCAAACACTCCACCGCTCTCAATTGAAACTTTTCGGGTATTGTTAAACAAACCGTGGCCGATGAAAAATTACTGACCACGACAATTTGCTCACCTTGGTACTCGCGCACATAGCCAAACACTTGGTCATGTTCTTCAAATAAAGGCGTGAACGATCCATAGACGATGGACAGGTGTTTTTTACGCAGTGCAATTAACTTTTTATAGTGATGGTAAATCGATTGTTTATCAGCAAGCGCTTGTTCAATATTGACTTTTAGGTAGTTAGGATTCGCCTCTATCCACGGAGAACCTTGAGTAAATCCGCCGTGTTTATCCGCTGACCATTGCATTGGCGTTCGAGCGTTATCGCGGCTGTTTTGATGAATAGCATCCAGCATATGCTGATGAGAAACGCCCGATTCTGTCTTCACACGATAAAAATTTAACGTCTCGATGTCTCGGTATTGATCGAGCGAATCGAAGGCCACATTCGTCATACCAATCTCTTCGCCTTGATAAATATAAGGCGTGCCTTTCAGAAAGTGTAAGCTCGTTGCCAACATTTTCGCAGATTCAACTCGGTAGCGTTTGTCATCACCATACTTAGATACAGCGCGTGGTAGGTCATGATTATTCCAAAATAATGAATTCCAACCCTGATCGGCAAGCTCAATCTGCCACTTGGTTAATACCTGTTTAAACTGCTTAAGATCTAACGGAATAGGGTTCCATTTGTCACCCTGCTCCCACGTCAAAGTGATGTGTTCAAATTGGAAAACCATCGATAACTCACGACGACTCGGCGCACTGTACAGTTTTGCAATGTCTGGTGTGGCTCCCCAAGTTTCTCCCACGGTCAGCAGATCTTGATTACCAAAGGTGGCGGCATTCATTTGCTGTAATAACGGATGCAAGCGCGGGCCATTGCCAGTAATGCCCTTATCAATTTCTTTGCCAATTAAATCAATAACATCTAATCGAAAACCACCAATGCCCTGTTCAATCCACCAGTTCATCATGCTGTGCACTTCTTGCTGCACTTTAGGGTTTTCCCAATTCAGATCTGGCTGACGTTTAGAAAAAAGGTGGAAATAATATTGCTGCGTTTGCTCATCCCAGTGCCAAGCACTGCCACCAAAAATTGACCCTGTATCATCCGGCGCACTGCCATCCGGTTTTGCATCCCGCCAAATGTAGTAATCTCGATACGGATTGTCTCGTGATTGCTTCGCTTGTAAAAACCATTGGTGTTCATCCGATGTATGATTAACAACAAGATCCATCACTATCTTAATATTGCGTTTTTGTGCTTCGCTCAGTAAACGCTGCATATCTTCCATGGAACCAAACTCTTGAGCTATTGCTTGGTAGTCAGAAATATCATAACCGTTATCATCCATTGGAGATTGATAAACAGGAGATAGCCAAATAACGTTAATGCCTAACTCTGCAAGGTAATCAAGCTTACTAATAATGCCATTTAAATCGCCGATACCATCGTGATTAGAATCGTAAAAACTGCGCGGGTATATTTGGTATACCACAGCGCTATGCCACCATTTGGGTTCCATGATATTTATCTCTGCATTGAATGATCTAGTGAGTTCTAAAGTGAGAGAAGTGATAATTCGCTTGTCATCTTTAGTAATCGAAGCTCAGAATTTTGAGACTAGAAAAAGAAAGGCGTCCACATAGGGACGCCAGTAGTACGATTTTTAATTATTTCTCATTCACGGCTTTAACAAAGACTTCTTGTGCTCCATCAATACCTAGCGCTTTGGCTTCATCAAGTAAGCTAAGTGCTTTAGATATATCGTTCGCTTTTACCGCTTTCTGAATCGATACCTTGTAGTAAGTTTCAGTATCTGGCTGCACTTTTTTTGTCAGTTTTGCTTCATCCGTTGAAACTGTCTTTACTTTATTCTCAGGCTTCACAAACGATAGAAAGCTGGGACCAGAAACATCCAACTCAATGGTTCCAGTCAAACCGTGTGGCATCGGAATATCTTTTAATTCCGGCATGTAGTTACCACGGCCTTCGGCATCAATACGTCCGGGATGTGCTACATAAGTTACGCCTGACAGATCTTTTTCCTTTGCATAAACAATAAGTAACAGCGTCTTATGACCTTGAGGAGGATAAAACTCCAAATCAGCAACCAGACGATTACCCAAATTTAAACGTGGCTTGCGATATTCGAACTCAGTGCCGGTGTACGATTCTAAAACGGTTCCTGTTTTATCTGTGATAACAACATAAGGATAAAATACTGAATCTTGAATTTCGCTGGTGACCGTTAAATTCATTTGGCCACGATCGGCTGGTATTTCAAACACGGCGACAGGGCTATGAATCAATGAGTTATGCAAGCGCTGAGTATTGGCTGTGAGCACCATTTTTGTTGTACTCGGTAGCTTCACTTTTGTGACTTGTAGTTGTTCTATATTATTGACAGCTTGTACTGCCGAACTTTGTGTTTGCTCAACAACAGGAGCTGTTTGACAGCCAGTTAAAGCAATGCAACTACCTAATAGTAGTGTTTTAAAAACCATTTTCCGCTCCTTTAGTATTTTTTTAACGACTCATCTCCGAGTCGTTAAAAAAATAGCCGACATCAGTCGGCTATCAGCATATGGATTTAGACTAATAAGAACAAGGAGGAATTACCACCAAGCTTCCACTTGAATGCCAACGACGTATTCAGTGTCTTTGCCAGTTGCAAATGCATTTTTGTTTTCGGTATCAAGTAGGTATGAGCCGTATACACGGAACTCTGGACGAGCCCAGAAGCTGTCTCCCATTGCCCACGCTTGTGCAACTGTCAATTTCGCATTGCCGAAATCTTCTGTTGCTGTGCCTGCACTATTAATTTTCTCACCAGCGTTATAGCCAGCTTCAAATACAGTGCGCATTGTCTCATCCCATTTGTACATTGGGCGCACAACAACTGAATACTGATCAATGTCTTTTTTACTAGCCCCAATATCAGAACCTGCTAAGTACGCAAGTTGATGGCCCATTTCCCACGATTGACCAAAACTCACTACACCCCAGTTTAATAAACGGTAGCCAGTTGCATCGTTCTGATCTGCATTACCACGGTTATAATAAGTGCCTGCACCCCAAAGATTAGCCGCTTGCACGCCATAACCATTGGTACCCACTTGAAGAATTGTTTGGTTAAAGCCGTTTGATAGGCCTTGGTGCAGAATGGCTGATGCCAACAAACCATCATCAGCTTGCTCTGTTGCATCACCTTTTTCGGTTGCAAAGTTATAAGCCAATGCAAATTCTAGATTCGCATTTTCCCAAAGACCGATATTGGCTAAGCGCGCATCAAAGATATAACCCGTTGAGTTGGTATTATCGCCATCTTGGATCAAAGCAAGTGACAGTTTCTGATTGCCGACTGATAGGTTTTGAATACCGCCACCTGTACCAGAAGTGTTCAAGAAATAGAAATCGGTGATGTGGATATCTTTACGTTGGTAATAAGATTTACCCGCCCAAATTTCAGCAGACTCATCACCAGCAATAAGACCTTTAGCTTTTACCGCAAACTGAGCAACGTTAAAATCGCCATCTTCCCAACCATTTGCACCTTTGTTACCTTGTGCAATCATTGATTCGACACGCCAAGTTTGCTCGCCTGTCTTTAACTCCTCAGCAAAACCAAACTCATAGTAGTTGTCGTTTTCGTTACCGAGACGACCTACCCCATTCTTGTTAACAGCAAGATCACCATTACCCTGACCACTAATTCCGGTACCCGCGCGGAAATAACCATTAAAATCAACAGCAAAAGCAGAACCTGCTGCTAGAGTAGCAGCCACTGCGGCAGCAATTACACTTACTTTTTTCATTCTTAACTCCATTAAGGACGATTTATATTTATGGAAAATTTTAACTACGGACAGCATTTAAAACTTTCACTCTTCTCCTATTGGAACCTGCAAGGCAGTTGACAGATAGACGCTAAAAGAAGAGGTAAGACGGGACTAAGTCCCCAGTTGTTTCAACGGTGATAAGGTTACTAAAGGCGTAATAAGCTTGCTTCCTCCACCTCAAAGTAATTTGGGGGGGAGGAGAAAGGATGAGTAATTTTATAGTATGGCGTTTTTAAAACGCGGATCACGGATTTCAGGGGGAGGAGATCAGTTAATGGTTATAAAATAGAATACAAAATGTCTTATTGATCACTATTTATGGCCAATAACATCATTAAAATGAAATAAAATTACATTCAAATTTTATTCATTGGGCGCTTGACCTAATATCAACAAAGCTTTTTACTTAAAGCGATGACGTGCAGCAAAATAACAATTAAAGATGCCCATATGAAATGTACTATTTCTAGCCCTTACCCACTCGGTGCAACCCTTGATAACACAGGTTGCAATTTTGCTATTCATGCTCCAGCAAATAAACAGCTTCTACTCGCTCTGTTTGATCAACAGGGAAGTTTCACCACCCACGAGTTAGAGAATGAATATGCGGGCGTGAAGTACACTCATGTGCCAAACATTAAAGCAGGGCAAAAATACGGTTACCTCATTTTAAATGGTGACGAGCCACACTATATTTCCGACCCCTACGCGAAGGCGATAGATAAAAACTTAGGCTATAAAACACCATTTAGTTCAAAAAAGAGTTTCGAGCTGCCTAAGTGTGTCGTGGTTGACGATCAATTCGATTGGCAATCAACTAAAAAGCCACACATACCTCGCGATAAGACTATTTTGTTTGAGACCCATGTCAAAGGGGTGACCAAACTCAATCCACGAGTGCCTAAAGCAGAACAAGGTACTTATTTAGGCTTAATCAGTGAGGAGATGCTGGAGTTTTATCGCAAGCAAAACATCAACACACTACAGCTACTGCCCATCGCGGCTTGTATGCATGAGCCACATCTATTGGATATGGGCAAAGTCAACTATTGGGGATATAACCCCTATCTGTTTATGGTGCCAGATCCACGTTATGCGCAAAAAGATGCGGTAACGGAACTGAAAACGGCTATCAGAGAACTGCATCGTCACGGAATTGAAGTGATACTGGATGTGGTTTATAACCACTCAGCAGAGGGGGGCGAAGATGGGCCTATTTTCAATTTAAAAGCACTCGACCCTAAATATTATCTAAAACACGGTCAACATTACGCGAATTTTACCGGTTGTGGTAACACCATTGATCTCTCTTATCAACCCGCCCTTAACCTAGTCATGGACACGCTGCGCTACTGGGTTAGCGAATACCAAATCGATGGTTTTCGTTTTGATTTGGCCGCAACGCTTGGAAGAAATGGCGATAATTTCAGCCCCGATGCTGCGTTCTTTAAAGCGGTGGCGCAAGATCCAACGTTAAAACGAGTCAAATTGATTGCAGAGCCTTGGGATATTGGTCCAAACGGTTACCAAGTAGGCAATTTTCCTTTCGGTTGGAATGAATGTAACGACAAATTACGTGATATCACACGCAGCTTCTGGCGCGGCGATCAAGGCTATTTAAAAGAGTTCGCCACACGCTTAATGGGCTCGCGCGACTTGTACAGTGCCGCCAACTGGCCCTACAAACTGACCGTCAATTACATCACTTATCATGATGGCTTCACCATGCAAGATTTGGTGTCATACAAGCATAAGCACAATGAAGCGAATGGTGAACAAAACCGAGATGGTCACGGTGACAATCGCTCCGACAACTATGGCGTCGAAGGCGAAACAGAGAACATGGTGATAAAAGCAACTCGCGAAAAGCAAAAACGCAATATGATGGCGAGCTTACTTTTTGCTTTTGGCATTCCTCATATTCTCACCGCGGATGTGCTTTCTCATACTCAGCAAGGTAATAACAACGCTTATTGCCAAGACAATGAGATCAGTTGGCTTGACTGGAACATGACCGAACGCAAAAGCTACTTCAAACATTGGTTGAGTCAAATGGTGGCGGCAAGACACCTTTATATGGTGCCCTTTATTCGTGCTTTTAGCGGTGAGGAACGTAATGCCAACCGCGTATTCTGGCGACGCGTGGATGGCACACTGATGGAACATGATGATTGGAACCGCTTAAGTTCTGTGGCATTGCAGATGGGCATTGGATCGGATGGGGCTGAAATGCTCTATTTGATCAACCAAACCAACGCACCCGCTCGTTTTACTCTACCTAAAGATCGTAACCAAAACTGGGAAGTGATATGCGATACCAATTTACGTAACGTACAACCCGGCCATGCAGAAGGGGAGCTGTTACAGTCGCCCATATCAATGACAATTTTGCACTACCAACCTGAAGTATAAAATCAAGCGATGCACATCGCTTGATAAGCAAAGATATTGCCAATAAACAAAGAGGCCCAATTGGCCTCTTTCTCTTCTCTAATTTTTGCTTTCAGAACATTACAAGAATGCTTTGAAAGGCAGCTCTGGTTCATCGACAAAAATATCTTTAAAGCCTCTGAAATGCTGGTAATGCATACGTCCTTTGTCGGTTGGGTAGGTGTATTTTCCACCCACTTGCCAAAAGAATGGCGCAAAACCGTATTGCAGACGATCTTTTTTCATTTGCCACAATGCTTCAATTTCACGCGGGTCATTTTGGAAGTTAGCCCAAATATCGTGATGGAATGGGATCACCACTTCACAATCTAACGCCTCACCTGCGCGCAAAATATCAGATGCAGTCAGCTTATCTGTGATGCCTCGTGGGTTTTCACCGTATGAGAGCAGCGCTACATCAATCTTGTAGTCATTACCATGCTTGGCATAGTAGTTCGAATAATGTGAATCACCTGAATGGTAGATTGAGCCACCGGAGGTTTCCAATAAGTAGTTGACCGCGCGATCATCCATACCATCAAGAATCCCCTTATCATAAGATGAAACACCTTTAGGCAGCGTAATCAACGCAGTGCGATCAAAAGAGTCCAGTACTCGGATACTGATATCGCCGACTTCAATGCAATCACCCACTTTCGCCACAATGCAGCGCTCACTCGGTACTCCCCAACCTTGCCACAGGTCAACGCAAGCTTGTGGCCCAATAAATTTCACATGCTCACCACAGTTTTGCAGCACAGCTGCTGCGACATTAATATCGATATGATCAGCGTGATCATGCGTCGCCAGCACCGCATCAATCTCTTTGATGCCAAATGGGTCCAACACAAAAGGAGACGTTCTTAAGTTGGGTTGCAGTTCACGCACGCCCCCCATACGCATCATCTGATGCTGTTGATTCATCAAGGCATTCTTTTGCGTTTTCTTACCCGTCCCACACCAAAAATCGATCGAAAGATTGGTATTCCCGGCACTTTTTAGCCAAATGCCTGTACAACCAAGCCACCACATAGCAAAGGTGTTAGCTTCCACTTCGGTCTTTTCTATCTCTTCATTCAGCCAAGTTCCCCACTCAGGAAACGTACTGAGAACCCATGAATCGCGTGTGATTTCATCAATTTTACTCATAGCAACACCTTTTATTTCACGATCAGTTAGACAAATTTTGGATGTAGGGAGCCAAGCGTCTTAACCAAAGGTGAAGACACTGAGCCTGTGTTTATTATTAGAATGTGTAGAGCGAAGTGCTTTCTATACCAGAATCACTTCTGTCCCCTGCTGTTGTAGCGCTTGGATAACTTGCGGATCGGCGGCTTTGCCAGTGATAACAATATCAACCTTGCTGGCGGGGCAAAATAGCATGCCCGTACGCTGCCCAACTTTAGAACTATCCACTACCACCACTAACTTACCGATTTGCTCTAGCATCTGTTGCTCGGCAACGGCGGTGAGCATATCGGTTTTGTATAGGCCATTTTCCGTCAGCCCTTTGCCACTGGTGAACATCCAATGCCCGGCGTAACCGCCTAACGAATCAGGGGCGGGGTTGAGGAAAATGTTTTGTGCTTTGTTGTACTGCCCACCAATGATGATCACATCGTCGTGATCTTCATTGATAAGATAACTGGCCAGTGGGAAATAGTTAGTCACGATTTGAACATCTTGACCACACAACTCTTTACCGAGCAAGAAGGCGGTCGAACCACAGTTAATTACCACACTGTCACCTGGGTTGCAGAGCTTAGCCGCAGCCATGGCAATCTGTGATTTTTCATGGAAATGGTCCGTACTGTCGATATTTAACGGCGTCCACGCTCGCTTTCTAATCTCTAAGCGTTCAGCACCATTGCGAACTTTCTTCAGCTTACCTAGCTCATCTAATTTAGAAATATCGCGGCGAGCCGTTGCTGGTGACACGTTAAATTTCTCAATAATATGCGTGACGTTGATGGTGCGCATATTGTCTAGCAAAGACAGTATCTCGTTATGTCTTTGTACTTCGTTCATGGTTATCACCTTATCTTTTCATCAAGTGATTACTTGGTGATTATTTATGATTTGTTTTGATTCTATTTCTCATCCATCACAATGTCAAACACTGGACGAACAAAACTTCCCTCTCGCTCACAATAAAACCTAACTAATTGATTTTATTTTAAATAAAATTTTAACTGTGACTTGAGTATCAAATAATGTCTCCATTTGGCGAAGAAATTGATAAAAATCAAAATAATCACAAATGAGCATTGAATGATTACTTTTGATTGGTAAAGTCTATTTCGTGAGCAAAACAGGATTGAAATCGGCATCACCTTGCTGATTCACTCTGACCTACACCCAGCTTCGAGTAAGACGGGAATACACATAACGATAAATAGAGAATCAAGGGGTAAAGATATGCAGTTCATCTACGATATCTTCTACATTTTTTATAGCCAAGTAATGACTAAAGCACCTTTGCTGCTGGGCTTAGTCACCCTTATCGGTTACTGGTTATTAAGAAGAGATACCACCACCATCATTAAAGGGTCGATCAAAACCATCGTCGGCTTTATGTTGGTACAGGTGGGTGCAGGGACCTTAGTGGCAGGCTTTAAGCCTGTGATTGAGAAATTATCGGAATATCATGGTTTAACTGGCTCGGTTATCGACCCGTACACCTCAATGATGGCCACCATGGAAATCATGGGGGATGATTATTCTTGGGTCGGCTATACCGTGCTACTGGCACTGGCGATCAACATCTTGCTCGTTTTGCTGCGCCGCTACACAGGCATTCGCACCATCATGCTAACGGGGCATATTATGTTCCAACAGGCAGGGTTAATTGCGGTGTTCTACCTTGTGCTGGGCGCAAGCATGTGGGAAACCATCCTTTATTCGGCTGTTTTGATGGCGCTCTACTGGTCTATCTCCTCCAACATTATGTTCAAACCCACCGAAGCCGTCACGGGTGGAGCCGGTTTCTCCATCGGCCACCAGCAACAAGTCGCGTCTTGGATTGCAGTTAAGATTGCCCCCAAATTGGGCGACAAAAACGAGAGTGTCGACCACCTTGAGCTGCCTAAATGGTTGCACATTTTCCACGACAGTATTGCCGCAACCGCGATTGTGATGACGCTATTTTTCGGCATTATTTTGCTCTCATTTGGTTTAGACAACCTGCAAGCAATGGCGGGAAAAACCCATTGGTCTATCTACATTCTAGAAACTGGCCTTAAATTTGCGGTAGCGATTCAAGTTATCGTAGCGGGTGTACGTATGTTCGTTGCCGAACTGTCTGAAGCCTTTAAAGGTATCTCAGAGCGCGTCATTCCTAACGCGGTTTTAGCCATTGACTGCGCCGCTATCTACGCGTTCTCACCTAATGCCATGGTGTTTGGTTTTATGTGGGGCGCGATTGGTCAATTTACGGCGGTGCTGGCCATGCTCGCTTTTGATGCACCGATCATGATCATTCCCGGCTTTATCCCGATGTTCTTCTCCAACGCGACCATTGGTGTTTTTGCCAACCACTTTGGCGGCTGGCGCGCGGTCATGAAGATCTGTTTTGTGATGGGTATCATCGAAGTCGTTGGCTCAGCATGGGCCATTCACATCTTCAACCAATACGGCACCGAATTCAGTGGCTGGATGGGCATGGCCGACTGGGCGTTAGTCTTCCCGCCAATCATGCAAGGCTTATCCGTCTCAAAACTGTTCTTCTTTGTACTGATTGCATTGGCTGGTATGTACATGTTCTTTGCCTCTAAAAAACTGCGTGAAGAGGAAGATGCACAAGGTTTGGTGAACATCAGTGACGATCCAGAAGTCATCGCCGCCGTCGAACAAGCACTGAAAGTCAGTGATGGCGTGCGCCCGGTCAGCATTTTAGCCGTGTGTGGCAATGGGCAAGGCTCCTCAATGATGATGAAGATGAAAATCGGTAAGTATCTGGAGAAAAAAGGCATTCCACACGTGATGGATTCCTGCGCAGTGTCTGATTATAAATCTAAGCTCGCCACCACCGACATCATCGTCTCATCAAAACATCTCTCTGGTGAGATGGAGCCCGGAGAAGGCAAATTTGTGCTCGGCGTACAAAACATGCTGAATCCGAACTCTTTTGGTGATGAGCTGCTCGATATCATCGATAAAAACTTTGTCACTTTGAAATAGCTATTTACTACAAAACGATAAGTACAAAAACAACAATAGGTGCCAGACGCACTGGCACCCACTCTGGAGATAGAACCATGGGACTGAAACAATCACTGATCGACAATGATTCCATCCAATTAAATGCACAGGCGAGCACTTGGCAAGAGGCAATCAAAATCGGTACGGATAGGCTGATCAAATCAGGAGCCATCCACCCCTGCTATCACGATGCCATCATCAGCAGCGTTGAACAATTAGGCCCGTATATCGTCATCGCGCCGAATCTTGCCCTGCCTCATGCTCGTCCTGAAAATGGCGTGATCAGAACCGCCTTTGCTTTAGTGACGCTGCAAACGCCTGTCTATTTTGACGGCGAAGATGAACCAGTCGATGTGCTGATCACCTTGGCTGGTAGCTCGTCTGATCAGCATATGGAAGGATTAATGGAAGTAACCCAAGTGCTGGATGATGAAGAGAGCGAGACTGGCGTTGATCTCGATAAACTGCGCCGTTGTCGTACCGCGCAGGATGTTTACCAAGTGATTGATGAAGCGTTAGCGGCGCAATTGGTCGAGTGAGGATGTCATGTATAGCGAACTAAAACAGCGAGTATTTGCGGCAAATCTTAAGCTTCCCCAATACGGTTTGGTCACTTTTACTTGGGGTAATGTGTCAGAAATAGACCGCGAGAAGGGCGTCATCGCCATCAAACCTTCCGGCGTAGAATACGATGTGATGAAAGTCGATGACATGGTGATCGTTGATCTTAACGGCGCGATTGTGGAAGGCACACTTAATCCATCCAGTGATACAGCCACTCACCTCGAACTCTATAAAGCTTATCCAGAGATTGGCGGCGTGGTACACACCCATTCGCGCAGTGCCACTATTTGGGCGCAAGCGGGCATCGACATTCCTGCTTTAGGGACCACTCACGCCGATTATTTTTACGGTGACATCCCCTGCACACGCAAACTTTCTTGCGATGAAATCGCTGGCCAATATGAGAAAAATACCGGCCTTGTGATCATCGAAGAGTTCAAACATCGTCGCATTGATCCGATGGCAGTGCCAAGCGTGATTGTCGCCGGGCATGCTCCTTTCTCTTGGGGCAAAGATGCTAACGATGCGGTTCATAACGCCGTCGTCTTGGAGGAGATTTCTGCCATGGCGCTGGCGACTCGTTCACTCAACAGTGGCATCAAGATTCAACCGGAATTATCCGATAAACACTATCAACGTAAGCATGGTGATAACGCTTACTACGGTCAAAGGTAGCGGCTATGTATAAAGTTCTCGCGCTCGACCTTGATGGCACGGTGTTGACTGATGAACACACCATTCATCCTCAGCTAAAGCAGGCGATTCAACAAGCGCAGCAACACTGCCACGTGGTGATCGTGACTGGCCGCCACCACACGGCGGCTAAACCCTATTATCACGAATTGGGGCTCACAACCCCCATCATCTGCTGTAACGGCACGTATGTGTATGACTACCAAAATGAAAAAGTGCTCAAGCACAATGCCATCACCAAACACGATGCATTGACCTTTCTTGCACTGGCTAAAGAGTTTCAAATGAAACTGGTGATGTATGTGACCGACGCGATGACCTATTCCAAGCGTAGCCCAATCGCCTACATGCAAGCATTAGAAAAATGGGCCAACCAGTATCCACCGACGGCACAGCCCAAAATCGAGCAAATTGACTCGTTTCGTCACCGCGTCGAGCAAGAAACGTTTATTTGGAAATTTGTGGTTGAAGGGCTACCGAGTTCCGTTGAACGCCTTGCCCAACAAGCTTGGGTACAAGAGACATTCAATGGCGAGCGTTCATGGTCGAATCGCGTCGACTTTGCTGCCAAAGGCAACAGTAAAGGTCAGCGCTTGGCTGAATATGTGCAATCGCTCGGCTACCACGCTAATCACGTGCTGGCTGTCGGCGATAACCATAACGACATTTCAATGCTCGACTACGCCGGGCTCGGTGTGGCGATGCTCAATGCCGACGATACGGTGAAATCCCACGCCAAACTGATTTGTACAACCGATAACAATCACGACGGGCTCGCCCGTTTGATCCGTGACAAAATTCAAGGATAACTCTCATGACTAAACCAATGATCCAAATCGCTCTCGACCAAACTGACCTTATTTCTGCCATCGAAGTGGCAAAAAACGTAGCAAGCTTTGTTGATGTCATCGAAGTGGGCACCATCCTCGCCTTTGCTGAAGGCATGAAGGCCGTCAAAACGTTACGCCATAATCACCCTGACCATATTCTAGTATGCGATATGAAAACCACCGATGGCGGCGCTATTTTAGCGCGGATGGCATTTGAAGCTGGCGCGGATTGGATCACCGTTTCTGCCGCAGCGCATATCGCTACCATCAGTGCGTGTAAGAAAGTCGCCGATGAACTGGATGGCGAAATCCAAATCGAAATTTACGGCAACTGGACCTTTGCTGATGCACAAGCGTGGATTGACCTTGGTATCACTCAAGCCATTTATCACCGTTCAAGAGATGCCGAACTGGCCGGTATTGGTTGGACAGGCGAAGATGTTGAGAAGATGCGAACCCTATCGAATATGGGGCTGGAGCTTTCCATCACAGGTGGCATCGTTCCAGAAGATCTCTATTTATTTGAAGGCATTAAGGCCAAAACCTTCATTGCGGGGCGTGCATTGGTCGGTGAAAAAGGTCGCGTCACTGCTGAAGCACTGCGCAGTCAAATCGATCGTTTTTGGTGCTAGGAGGCCGTATGTATCAGCATTTGCCACGCCAACGTATCGGGTTGTATGAAAAAGCGCTCCCCAATCATTTCAGTTGGGAAGAAAAGCTCGCCACAACAAAAGAGCTGGGGTTTGATTTTTTAGAGATATCCGTCGATGAGTCGGATGAACGTCGTCAACGCTTAGACTGGGATGATGCAACCATCTATCAGCTACGAAGATGGTGTGAGCAATACCAAATCCCGCTACAATCGATGTGCCTAAGTGCACACCGCAAGTTTCCTTTTGGCTCGTCAGACCCCGCCATTAGAGAGCAAGCCATTCTGCACATGGAGAAAGCAATTACCTTAGCTTACAAACTGGGCATTCGCACCATCCAACTCGCAGGCTATGATGTCTATTACGAACCCGCTAATAAAGAAACTCATCAACGTTTCATTGAAGGCATGCAGCTTGCCGCCAAATTGGCCGAGCGTGCTGGCGTGATGCTGGCAGTGGAGATCATGGATACCAGCTATCTTAATTCACTGAGCAAGTTCGAAATACTAAAGAGGGAAGTACCCTCCCCCTATTTTATGGCGTATCCAGATGTAGGCAACATTTCAGGTTGGAACTACGATGTGTGTACTGAATTGGCACTTGGTATGCCACACATTACTCAGATCCACCTTAAAGATACTCATTGCGTCACCTCTAGTTCCACGGGCCAATTTCGAGACTTGGTGATTGGTGAAGGAGAAGTCAATTTTGATGCTATTTCCCAAACGCTGAAAGAGGCAAACTGTGTTGTGCCGATGGTGATCGAAATGTGGGCGCAAGATGAACATTGGAAACACAATATTCGTGTTGCGCAGCATCGGCTAAATCAAGCCTGCGATGCCGCTGATTCGCCTCGTTTATTCAACCTATAGCTCATTTATTCAACCTATAAATTGTGCTCGGGTGCATCTTTTATGCATCCTTCATCCTCATATTGGATAATGCCGCGCCCTCTCCCCCGTGAGCGCGGTAGCTTTTCTTGGCAAATATTGACATCACCAACACAATCGCGCAGAGTTGCTTTTTGATAACGCCCCGATGCATAACACTCTGAGAACCAATGAAATTACTTCACTTACAACTCTTCTGGTATGAAAAGCATCACACCCTTTTAGAAATGGAAGTGCTCCCTACGCTCACCCCAACCCAAGAGCAAGCGCTGGCAGAATGGGTTAAGTGTCGACGCAAAATATTAAGCTTTGAGGCTCACCAGCATACTTGGGTAAAAGTGAATGTAGACGGTTTTTCTTCCGCTTTGCATTTAAAGCCTAATGGCACGTTGGTCGAGCGAGATCTGTTTGGTGAAAAAACGCTACAAGGATTATGGAAAGTCATCGACGGTTTCTTATTTATCAAAGTGATCAGCGGTGAATTTATTGTCGAATATCAGATTGTTGGCAATAACGAACAGAGCATTCACTGCGGTATTGAGTACATCAACGGCCGAGTCAGTACCTACAGCAAATTTATTCAAACCAAATGAGAGTTTCCGAACCATTCCCTTGAAGCACTCGATATTAGCCAGTCGTAGGAAGAAAAATCTCACCGAGCATACATCTCACCGAACCACCGCCAATATCCTCAATGGTCTTCACATTACACGGCAGTAACTTACCGTGACTGGCCAGTTGCGCACGCTGCGCCGGCGAAAAGGCATCAAACGCCGATTGTGACATAGCGATCACTTTATCTCCTGCCGCCGTTTCTAATTGTAAAATGTTGCCGCAGAAACAGTTCATCTGCTCAAGTGAAATTGAGATGATCTGTTTATCTTTGGCCAGTGATTTAACCACAAAACGACGTTCAAACTCCGGGATCACTTCATCGCAAATCACGCAGAATGCTTCACCAACCGCCATCATCACATTGGTGTGATAAACCGGTTGGCCTGAAGGCAACGCCGTTTGAAAAGAGACCACGCGATCATAACCGATACGTTTGGCGTACTCCTCTAGCACTTCACGGTCGCAGCGCTGTGACAACGCCGAATAGATGGTTCGATTAAGGTGATCCATCACCATCACACCGGTGCTTTCAAGATAAGCCTGCTGGTCTTGATACGCGAGCAACGAATCTTGAGCCAATACCTTGCGACCTGACAACGTAAGGGCTTCAACCAACGCTTGTGGGCGCACTTCTTGCTGTCGATTTTTACAAGCCATCGGAAAGGTAAACAAGGTTCCCTCTGGCGTAGTGCTAAACCAGTTATTGGGAAAGACGGCATCTGGCGTTTCCACTTCAGATAATGGGTAATCAAACTCCACTACTTGTACGCCTTCGAGACGCAGTGTCTCAACCATACTTTGATATTCGGCCATGGCTTGGATGCGAACTTGTTCGGTACTCAATGCAACTTGGTGTTGAAATTCATTATCTTGTGCCGTTTGAGCGTTAAATTTGAACTCTTTTGGCGGCACCATTACGACACAATTGGCATTTTGCGCTGTATTCACGGCTGGCTGTGTGATCACTTGTTCCTGCAACATCATAGAAACTTTCCCTTCTACTCACTTTAGGCCAATTGTAAGCATAATGTTAAAACAACATTGACTGAATTTTGGGTTATTTCATCGAATAACTCCTATTAATTACTGAGAAAACTATTTTTCACATTAAAAATTACGGCAAAATCCTCATCACACCTAAAAATATTCACCCTTATTCAAAAAATATTCACAGTAAAAACTCACTTAAAAGTAACGCAACTCGTTTATGGTTCTCTTATCGTCGATAACGATATTTAACTCGCTTCATTTTTTCACCCGATGGACGTTAGAGCCGATGCTTGCTGCATTGACCACCGTATTAATCAGGCGCCGTTTTCTAGAGCCAAGCGCGAAAAGTAATCCGCCACTTATGTTGTGATTTCGTTATACTTCTGTTCGGCTTACTCCATCATTTGCTCCCCTTATAGGAGTTCAACGTTAGATTCTCGCGTTCTAGGCTTTTGGTCTCTCATACTTTAGCGAGAATTGGCATAAGGATTTTCGATGTATAAAAAATTTGAAAGCTTTACCCAAGCCTTTCCCAAAGAGGAACCCAAACAGCCTCCTGCGACCTTATGGGCCTTTTGTCGTTACTACACGCGCGGCTTTGAAAAACCACTCATTTTAATGGCGTTAATCAGCACGTTAATTGCCGTTGTTGAAGTATCACTGTTCGGTTTTATGGGCCAACTGGTGGATTGGCTCTCATCCAGTAACCCAGAGACTTTCTTAACTGAGAACCGAGACACCTTGATCGGTTTATCTATTTTGGTACTCGTGATCATGCCACTTTTGATTGGCATCTATTCACTGTTGATCCACCAAACTATGCTCGGCAATTATCCCATGTCGATCCGTTGGTTAGCGCACCGTTATCTGCTCAAGCAAAGCCTCTCTTTTTACCAAGATGACTTTGCGGGAAGAATTGCCACTAAAGTAATGCAAACGGCGTTATCCATCCGCGAAACCGTGATGAAGACCTTGGATGTGTTTGTCTATGTGTCAGTCTATTTCACTGCGATTGTGGTGATGTTGGCGCAAGCAGACTGGCGTTTAATGGTGCCGATGCTAGTCTGGCTCGCGGCCTACATTTGCATTCAACTTCACTTTGTACCACAGCTTAAAAAAGTGGCATCAGAACAAGCCGATGCTCGCTCAACCATGACAGGGCGCATTGTCGATAGCTACACCAATATTGCCACGGTCAAATTGTTCTCACACACCCGCCGAGAAACCGACTATGCCGAACAAGGCATGGAGAGCTTTTTAGACACGGTTCACCGCCAAATGCGTTTAGTGACTGGTTTTAACCTGTGCGTTGAACTCGCCAACTATATTTTGGTGTTCGTGATTGCGGCAACTTCGATTTATCTATGGATGCAGAGTGCCATCAGTATTGGTGCAATCGCGATTGCGATCAGCCTTTCATTGCGCATTAATGGCATGTCGAAATGGATCATGTGGGAAGTTGGCGCACTCTTTGAAAACATGGGCACAGTCGTGGATGGCATGAAAACCCTCTCGAAACCGATCACCATTGAAGATAAACCCAACGCAAAACCGTTGCAGGTTGCACAAGGTGGCATCGAATTTGATGACGTGAGTTTCCACTATGGCGAGAATAAAGGCGTTATTAACCATTTAAACCTGACCATTAAACCGGGTGAAAAAGTGGGTTTAGTAGGGCGTTCTGGCGCTGGAAAATCGACTTTAGTCAATTTACTGCTTCGTTTTCATGATGTTGAAGGTGGGCAAATTCGTATCGATGGGCAAGCGATCAATGAGGTCACCCAAGATTCGTTGCGCAGCAAAATTGGTATGGTGACGCAAGATACTTCACTGCTGCATCGCTCGATCCGCGATAACATTTTGTATGGCAACCCTGATGCAAGTGAAGAACAACTGCTGCAAGCCACCCGACAGGCACACGCGCATGAGTTTATCGAAACACTCACCGACCCATTTGGTAACCTAGGCTATGATGCGCAAGTGGGCGAGCGCGGCGTAAAACTGTCTGGCGGCCAGCGCCAGCGAATTGCTATTTCCCGCGTGCTGTTAAAGGATGCGCCACTGTTGGTACTCGACGAAGCCACATCCGCACTCGACTCCGAAGTGGAAGCGGCAATTCAAGAGAGCTTAAATGAGCTGATGCAAGGCAAAACCGTGATTGCCATTGCTCACCGTTTATCAACTATTGCCGCAATGGACAGGTTGATCGTACTCGATAAAGGTAACGTCGTTGAGCAAGGCACACATCAAGAGTTGATCGCTCAAAACGGCATTTATGCACACCTATGGGCGCACCAAACGGGTGGCTTTATCGGTTGCAACGACATTGAGATTACTTAACGGTTTATCAACGGAGTTTGCGCTCCGTTGATGCTTCCACAATTGACTCTTTTTCCTTAGAATTCGCCCATTCCCTTTATTTAACTAGATTTGGATTATGAACAAGAGCTTACTCACTAATATCGTTGCGCTAGCGCTCCTTGCAGCGGGCTATCAACTGAATAACACTATTGCGCTGTATGCGGGCTTATTTGCCTTTTCTGGCGCAATCACCAACTGGCTTGCGATTCACATGCTGTTTGAAAAAGTGCCAGGACTCTATGGCTCGGGTGTGATACCTGCTCGCTTTGAAGAGTTCAAAACCGCAATCAAGAGCCTGATGATGGAGCAATTTTTCACCCAGTCCAATATTGACCGCTTTCTCAGTAAAGAGATGACGGGCAGTAAAACGTTGGATCTTGAGCCTGTGATTGCCAAAGTTGACTTCAACCCAACCTTTGATTCTTTGGTCGAAGTGATTGCAAACTCTCCATTTGGCGGCATGCTGGCGATGTTTGGTGGAACCGACGCGCTACAACCACTCAAGCAACCGTTTGTCGAAAAAATGCAGCAATCTATGATTGATATCAGCCAAAGCGATAGCGTTAAACAAGCGCTCAAAGAGCAGTTAGAAGCTCCTGAGATGATTGAAGAGATCACCGCTAACATCGAAAACATCATCGATCAACGTCTCAATGAACTCACGCCTAAATTGGTGAAAGAGATGGTACAGAAGATGATTAAACAGCACCTTGGCTGGTTGGTTGTTTGGGGTGGAGTATTCGGTGGTTTGATTGGTGTGGCTTCCTCCTTCTTTGCCTGATTGCCGTTACTTATGTGATAGTAAAATGTGATTACAAAAAAGCCAGCACGTTTAAATGTGCTGGCTTTTTTATGATGGCTCGTGACCCGTTAACAGAGATGAAGACGCGTTAATAGTGGTTTTAATTTAGGGTGATCTAAGGGGTACACTTTGGGTATCACAAGGTAAATCATGCTGACAAACAGCAAGGAACCGTATAAATCAACCGGACGATGCATCCCTAACCATAAGCGGCTAAAGGCGACCCCACAGGCCCAAAGCAGTAGACCCGCCGCAAAAATATAGCGCTTTTGTTCAATAAACAGGCCACCAAAGAAAGCCAGACAAATAGCAGCGAAGATCGTATGGCCAGAAGGGAATGAATAGTCCTTTTCACCCTGCCAATGACGTAAACGCCAGTCACTGACTTGGGTTGCGATGTCGGTCATCACACTTTCTTTTTGTAATTCACTCAATTTATAAAAATGCGCAGGGTTTGGGATAAGTAACTCATACGTCATTAATTCGGTGTATGGACGAGGGCTCTCTGTCAGATGTTTTAAACCCGTTTTGGCAGCCATACCAATCACCAATAACAAGCCAATTTGAATAATGCGGTTAAGCAGTTCAATGCGGGAAGTCGCTGTCCGTGTTGCCAAAAAAGCCAACAAAGCAAAGGTAAAGCCAAAACCTTGCCAACCGGCCGAATCGGTTAAATAGGTAAAAAATACACCGACGCCCTCGCTCACTGGCGTGGTCAAATCAATCGAAGACCCAACCAATGAGATGGGAACTAACAGCAACGAGAACAAGGCTAAGAGTACTAAGCCCGATTTTTTCATTTGGATTTGCTTTTTCACGCTCAATAGACACCGCTGGATTATTGAAGATCAGCATAATAACGGACGATACGCAAAGAACGTATCAAGCAATTGTCAATTTGAGGGAAAATAATCGCCCCGATCTCACCCTTTTTACTTATTTTCCTGACACAAAGAGTTCATACATAACGTGTAGAAAAGGCAAACCAGACCATGTCCTGCCTAACCGAAACAACGTCTTCTTTCGTGCAAGATAGGAGGCGCCAAGACCGTGAATGGATGATGGCAACAGCGTTGACCGACAGCAGGAATGTTAAAAAGGGAGCCGCAGCTCCCTTCAGAGGAAATGATCAGGGCTTATGCGCCAATCACCCCGCCGTCTTCACGAGTGATCATCATAATGGTCGAACGCGGCTTGGTGGTTCCACCGTATGGGAAATGCGATGGCGCTTCATCTTCCCCAGGGTGTTGAACGCCAACAAACATGGTTTTTTGATCCGGTGAAAAAGTTAACCCTGTTATTTCACAAGCAATCGGCCCAGTTAGGAAACGTTTTACTTCACCAGTAATTGGATCCCCACACAACATTTGGTTGTTGCCTTGCCCGGCAAAATCCCCTTTGTTGGAATAGTTGCCATCGGTTTGAATCCACAAGCGACCCGCTTTGTCAAAGCCGATACCATCTGGGCTGTTGAACATGTTGTCTGCTGAGATATTGTCGCTGCCCGCATAGAGATCGCCTTTATGTACCGTTGGGTTGCCCGCAATCAAGTACAGATCCCATGCAAACACAGTACTAGTGTGATCCTCATTGGCTGGCATCCAGCGCAGAATCTGGCCATAGTGATTCTTAGCGCGAGGGTTAGGACCACCAACAGGTTGCCCCTCTTTACCTCGATTTTTATTGTTGGTCAGTGTACAGAACACGTGCTTATTATCAGGGTGAATCGCAACCCATTCAGGACGATCCATTGTCGTAGCACCCACTTGAGTCGCTGCGCGGCGAGCAAAAATCATCACTTCTGCTTGGTCCTTAAAGCCATTTTCTGGCGTTAAACCATTTTTACCAAAGGTCAGTTCAAGCCATTTTCCCGAGCCTTTCAGCTCTTTCTCATTCATATCAAACTTAGCGACAAAGAGGGTTCCTTCTTCTAATAAATTGCGATTCGCCGCATCGTTACCAGCTTGGTAGCGATTTTTTGAAACGAATTTGTATAGATGTTCACCGCGTTCATCATCCCCCAGATAGACCACAGCATGGCCATCTTTGTTGAGAGTAAGCGCCGCATTTTCATGTTTGAAACGGCCTAACGCCGTGCGTTTAAGTGGCGTCGATGTTGGATCGTTCGGATCAATTTCCACCACCCAACCAAAGCGGTTTGGCTCATTGGGGTTTTTCGCAACGTCAAAACGCTCATCATGTTGGTGCCACTGATAATCACTGGGTTTGGCTTCAATACCATAACGCTTATGATCAGCCGTTAACTTCACGCCATCTTGGTTACTACCAAAGAAATCATCAAAGTTCTCCTCACACGTTAAGTATGTCCCCCACGGCGTTTGACCATTCGCACAATTGTTAAAAGTTCCCAGTGGATTTAAGCCCTTAGGATCAGTGGCGGTTTTCATTAGCGTATGGCCTGCAGCTGGCCCAGTGAGCAACATTGGTGTGTTTGCCGTGATACGACGGTTACGCTTCCCTGCGCGGTCAACCGTCCACTGGCCATTTTTGTTCATCACTTCAACGACAGTAACGCCGACCGCAGCTTGCGCTTTACGCACATCATCTGCTGTCATCGATTTACCTTTGTGATCAAACAAGTATTCGTAGTTGGTGTATTCATTATTAATCGCAAGTACACCGCGATCATCCGAAATTGGGAAGAAGCTCATGCCATCAGTGTTATCACCAAATTGAAGCTCTTGTGCTCGTGAATCTTGTTTACCACTTTGGTCAAACTCAGGAGCATCAACAGAAATAGGGTCACCCCATGAAATCAACGGAGTCGCTTTATACCCTTTAGGAACAACGATGGCATCTGCCGTTGAGACAGGAATGGCTTCAAAATTGAGCAGTGAAGAGCTCGACTTTGCCGCCACAGCCTTAGCAACTGGATTTAAAGATAAAAACGCGCCTGCACTGACTGCCGCACTACCCGCCATAAAACGACGACGAGAGAGCCTCGCTTCGATCATTTCACTAAATTGAGACTCTTGCTCTTCACGCTTCCACATGTTTGCTCCTTGACTTTACTTGTCTTGTTATTGGATTTTGCAAGCAGCTTAGCGGTCTATCGTGACAAATAAGTTAAATTTACATTGCTTAACGGTGACATTGAGTTAAAAAATAAAATCTATGCGTTAGCTAAATAAGCCATTCAGCACAGCTGGGTCACCACAAGTATCACTCCAAAATCGATATTTTCTAACCGACCTCGTCGAGAAAACAATACAACCGGCACCACCATCAAGCTTGTTAATTGTCAAAACGGATAGTTTTTTGTTTTGTTTGGCAAGAGATGAATATTCATTTGATCATGCGCTCAAATCACACCTATTTTTTTACAGTTTTCTATTCTTAAACTAGGCTCAAAGTGCATATGGATGAATATGAACATCTAAGATCACTACATACCTTATACACAATGCAAAATACCTAACTCGACTGGAGTCTGTTATGAAATACTTTATTTGCCTGATCGCTTGTTTCTCCTTTTCCTCCTTTGCTAATGAGTTTGAAGGGGCGCTAAAAAACTTCATTGATACCAAGGTGGCTGAAATCATTGCTAATCCCGTTTTAATCCAAGCCATTAATGCTCAAAACGCTCAACACGCTAACCTAACTCAAATGCAAATTGATCAACTCGACAAGGATTGGCGTAGCCAAGTGGGCCAAACCGATGCTCCACTGATCAACAAACTGCTCTCTTCCCCCGCATCTTCTGAACTTAAATCGATTCAACAAGCTAGCAACGGCCTAATTACGGAGATCTTTGCTATGGATAACAAAGGCCTGAATGTCGCCCAAAGCGAGATTACTTCTGACTACTGGCAAGGAGATGAGGAAAAGTGGCAAGACACCTACCTTAAAGGTCCAAGCGCATATCTAATTGGTGAGATAGAAGAAGATGAGTCGACCCAAATGTTTCAGTCACAGATAAGCCACAGCGTGGTTGACCCTAGCTCAGGGAAAGTGATTGGTGCCATCACCATCGGCGTTAACGTAGAAGCTCTTTAACTCATTAATCAGGATTACTCTATATGAGACTTAGTATTAGTCGGTTGGTAGTGGCAAGTGCGTCGCTACTTAGCGTTGTATCGCTGATTGCTATTTCCTATGCTCTATGGTCGAAAAGTGCCACAGTGATGTACTCGCTGAGCGCTCAAACTTATCAACAAATGGCGGCTTCTCTAGCTGAAAACGTCGCCACTTCGGTGCGCTTTAACAAAGTAGAGAGCTTGGAAGAGCGGGTTAAAGTCGCTGTCGATAGCAGCAATAAAGAACTCAAACATATAGCGGTTTTCCTTGCAGATGGATCTTTATTCTATCAATTAAATGAGAAGTCCGTATCTCCTAGCGGAGTCAATATAAAAAATGCGCTGACCCAAGCATCAACCAACGCCATCATTATTGAACAAAGCACACAACACGTGATCATCATCAACCCATTAACGTCGGGCAAGGAAGCAAAATTGGTGGGTTACTTAGTCACTCAGTGGCAATTTGACAAGGTCAATGCCATTTCCAAGGAACTGGGGCTATGGGCCATTTCAATTGGCATAACCTTCGTGTTGATTACTTTTATTGGCTTGTTTTTTATTTTGAGGAGCGCTCTACTGCATCCTTTAAATCAGCTGAAAAACTTATGTGAATCATTGGCTTCTGGTCGGTGTGACCTCAAGCAACGAATTCCATTTAACAAAGATAACGAGTTAGGTGACCTTGCCACAGCAATCAATATGTTCATTGAAAAAGTGGAACACACCTTCCACCCTATTGAACAAAACATCTGCAATGTCACTGATGTTACGAAAGCTGTTGAACGACAAGTGAAGCAGCTAGAACACAATATCAATGGTCAGCAGCGGGAAATTGCGCAATCAGTACAAATTGGTGAAGGTGCTCGGCAAAGCATTGCGTCAGTCACTGAGAATATCAATACTGCGTCGCTGTCTTTACAACAAGCCGTTATTTCTGGGCAAGAAAGTCAACAACAACTTAAACATGCATTAAGTGAAAATAAAAACCTAGCAGAAAAGTCACAAGTAACAGCAAAAACCGCTGAGAGCCTAAATGCCCAGGTTGAAAAAGTCACCGATATCTTACAGATCATCCGTACGATCGCTGATCAAACAAACCTGCTTGCGCTCAATGCGGCCATTGAAGCGGCTCGCGCGGGTGAGAATGGTCGCGGGTTCGCCGTCGTGGCAGACGAAGTGCGTAACCTAGCGGAAAAAACATCCTCTTCAACCAACCAAGTGGAAGAGATCCTTACCGTGCTTAGTAACTTTTCGAAAGACTTGATCGGCTACATGGGTGAAAGTGTCAATGCATCAATGAGTTGCGTTGAAGCTATTGAAAGTAGTAACGAGTTAGTCAGCCAAGCGATCAAGGATGTTAATCAAGCGAATAACGCCAACCACTTAGCGGTCAATTCATCTGATGAGCAACTGTCACATGTTGAAGATTTGCTAACGCAACTGAGCAATCTTAATCAACATTCACTCGAACTACTTAATGACAGCAAAGTGATGAGCGATTGTAGTAAAGAGCTCTTCCAGAAAGCACAAGCCACTTCATTATCACTCAGCAAATTTAGTGCTCATTAACCTAATACTAAAAACCGAACAACACACTTAACATACTTCAAATAGTTGAGTTCCATAAAACAAAAACCCCAGACAGCTGGGGGTTTTTATTTGGTCTATATGAGAATCAATATGTCACTACGCAGAGTGGATCACATCTGGCGATAAAGCACATAGCTCATCTAAAATTTCTTTGGTCTGCTTAGAATAAATCAATTTATCCTTCGCCCCCACCAGTTGGATAAGCTTTACCTTGCCCGAAAGCGCACATTGCCTTAACGTTCTTAATACCATTTGGTTATCTAACGCGTTGTTCTCATCAACCCCCACTCCCGGAACTAAAGAGGCTAAATCAATCGTCACGATCAGTTGATCACAATGCTCTATGTAGTGACCTAATTGGCTTTTTAGTTGATTACGATGACGAAAACCACACTCATTCAGCGTTAACCAATCACAGCCTAAATCTTCTGCATACTCCCACACTTGGTTGGATTGATGCATTTCATCAATTCCAATACAAAATAGGCGCGTATTGTTATAGCGAGAGAGTGCAAAATGAAATGCAGAGCCAACTTGTAGGTCCAGCGTTTGTTTCAGCTCAAAATGATGTCCGATACTCACAATACCAACTTCGTCATTCTCAAAAGCCATCACTGGTAATGCATTGAGCAGCATTTCGTGACAATTCGCTAGTACGACGGGCACTGAGCTCAGTGCTAATTGATGACTCAAGGTGTCTTGAAAACGGGTGGCATTTTTATCTTTGACGACTATATGTCCCGCATCAGAGTAACAAGGCGTGGATTGACGCTGATAGAGCCAATCTGATGCAAATTCAAGGCTCTGCTGAGCAAATTCAAACTCTACTTGAGACATTGGCTTTATCTGTTCACAGAGTGTCATGAACGTGAATGGATAAGCGGGTTGGCTCTGTGTACGACTCATACGGTAGCGTTTGAATAAACTTAGCATTATGAATTACCTTTCTGGTGGCAACGCTCTTGCTGCCTGTAATACATGTAAAATGATCCGCTGCTTGTTGGTTTCAACACGATGGGCTGGAGCCATCACTGAAATTGCGCCGATCAACTTACTCCCTTTCATTACGGGGGCACTAATTCCGGAAACGCCAGGATCAATTTCTGACGTGCTCACGGCGTACCCATTACGACGTATTTTTTCCAACTCTGTCTGCCATTTTTCCATTTGGTGGTCTTCACCAAAATAACGAAGAATTTTTTCACAGCGCGGAGCGGGTAAATACGCCAACATCACTTTAGATGAGGCACCTCGAAGCAGGGGTTGACTTTGACCCTGGACGAAGCTGCATCGAAGTGCCTGCATACTTTCTTTTTGGCTAACGCACAAGGCTCGGTATCCCACCGGAACCATGTATGCCGCCATTTCGCCTGTCTGTTTCTGTAATCGACTTAACACCGCATCGACTGCATCTAAATTGTGTTGACTCGTTTCATAACTGCGCATTAAAAGTAGAGCCGCCGAACCGATGATCAACGTTTTGTCGTGTGGGCTCTCTTCAATCAAGTTCCACTCTTTCAAAATCTTCAGATGTCGGTACAAACTACTCAGCGGAACTTGCAATTGTTCGCTCAAGGTTTTCGCTGATACTGGCTCTTCATTTACCGCCACTTGCATCAATAATTGCAGTGACTTTTCATTAACTTGGCTGGCCGATAATTTCGTTTCGTTCATGTTTTCTTTTTAGCCTCATTTATTCCACGCCTCAACTATGATTCTTATATATCGAGAATTTAAGATTAATAACAGACTTGCTTTCTCACCAAGTGAGAAAACATAACAATCTGATCAAAAAAAGGCTCCGCAGAGCCTTTTGAACAAAAAAGAAACAACCGTTACGCTAATTTAAATGTCGCTACTTTTGCACTCAGCTCTTCCGCTTGCTGCTTGAGTTCATTGGATTGGCTCAAGCTATCTTCTGCACCAATGACCAGTTGCTCCGTCACATCCTTGATAGAAGTAACATTTTGTGTAATTTCACTAGTCACATGCGTTTGCTCTTCGGCTGCCGTCGCAATTTGCGTCGCCATATCACTGATCAAGGCAACCGCTGCTTTAATTTCTTCAAGCGCACCGGATGCTTTATCGGCATCTTCCACTGAGTTCTCAGCGAGCGTTGAGCTGCTTTGCATCAACGATACCGCACGTTTGGTCGTTTCTTGCAGGGTATCAATGGTTGATTTTATCTCTTCGGTAGAAGTATGGGTGCGCTGAGAAAGCACACGGACTTCGTCTGCTACCACTGCGAAACCTCGGCCTTGCTCACCCGCTCGCGCAGCTTCAATAGCTGCATTCAGCGCAAGTAAGTTGGTTTGCTCTGCAATGCCTTGAATGGTTGCCAGTACGGTCGAAATCTCTTGCGCGTGTTGGTTTAGTGCGGCAATCACGCCACTGGCCTCACTCACTGATTTTGCCAAGTTATTGATCGAGCCTTTGGTATGAATCACCAAGGCATGTCCATTGTTGGTGCTGGTTGCCGAGTCTTGCGCCGCTTTTGCCGTTTGCTCTGCGTGAGAGGCTATCTCTTGCGTTGCCGACGCCATTTCAGTGACCGCAGTAGCGACCATCACAATTTCTTGCTGCTGGTGACTAAGCTCTGATGCCGATTGATTAGCGCGATGCGCGCCATGTTCTGATTGCGCTTCCAATTGATGAGACTGGTGACGAATATGGCCAATAAGTTGTTGTAAGCTTTCCACAAAGGTATTGAAGTTTCTGGCCAATTCACCTACTTCATCGCTGTTCTCTACTTCAATACGTTGGGTTAAGTCACCACTACCGTTTGCAATTTGTGCCAACGCTTGAGAAACATTATTCAAAGGACGGAACAAAATATTACACAATAAGTTGAACAGCAGAGTACAGAGTATGACCACAACGGCAGTAACAATGAGCTGGCTGAAGGTAGCTTCAGATAAAGGTGCGATGAGCGAATCGTGATTGATGACCACAACAGTACTGAGATTCGTTCCGTTGATGCTTCGGGCGTAGAGAACATACTCCTCACCTCGAATATCCACCAATAAATCGCTGCTTTTCGCAATCGCTTGGCGGATATCAGCGAAATTTAAACCCAGATCAGAAACACTTTTATTGAGCAGCTTAGTATCACTATGGGTAAAAATATTGCCTTTATCGTTAGCAATAAACATATACCCCTCACCCGGCAAAATAACTTGCTTCATGCTGTTGAGGATGTCAGTAATTTCTACGTCGGCGCCTAAAACGACTTGTTGGCCATGTAAATTCAGTGCCTTACCTAATGAAACCACATTAGCGCCCGTTGCCGCAGCAACGGTTGGGTTATCCATAAACACTTTTGATGGGTTTGCTTTAGCGTTTGTATACCAGCCCCATTTGCGCGGATCATCGTTCCCCGGCGGCAAGATGACACCATTGGCGTTATTTTGCGAACCGTCGGGGTAAGCAAGAAATACGTTGTCGAACGCTGCAGAATCTCGAACTTGTTTTAAATGTGTCACGATGGCTTGTTTCTCGGCATCTTGCGACAGCGAGGTTAAAGCACGCTCTTTCGACAGTAACCAGTCCGTCACATACTGATTATAAGAAGCGGTGGTACTTTGTAATCGTTGTTCAACATCAATATCTAATCGCTCCAGTGCAGCTCGATACGACAATGCTTCAACGAGTAATCCCCCAAGAATAATGGCAGCGCTGGCTGAAATCGCCAGTTTGTTTTTTAACGACATTTTTTTAAACATAGGTAGACCTATTTGTAATAGTAATTTAACTCAAACCGATAGAATTCTCGATCAATTGGACATTATAATTTCAAGCCTCGAAATAAAACTTGAAGCGGTCCACGTCTTTGTCATTGCTCACAAAGGACTACAAAATAGCATAGTGCATTTAACACATTTATATCATGTTAGTCAGAGAGTTGATTACTCATCACTTTGGAACTAACTTCTAATTTTGAGTGAATTTTTGGTCTAACCTTTTCTAGCCTCACCATAGTAACCGCAGGAAATAGGCGAAAAAAAAGAGAACAAACGCTCTCTTTTTGACCACAATTAACCAGAAACTTATCGGGTCAACAGTGACTTCAATGAAAGTTCATCAGTACTATAGAGCTTGTGGCTAATCCAGTAACTGGCGATACCAATCATGATATACACAAATAAATTACCCCAACCAGCACCTTCAAAAGCCGTGAACATGTTTGAAGAAGTCATTAACTGCAACGGCAAGTTGAAAATCGCGTGGTAAAACTCCCCTACAATGTCAGAATTCAGCATAACAATCGAGATCCATTTAAGCGCGAAACCGCCCACGAACATCACAAGGATCGGCGAATTAAATATCTGTGAAATAACTAAAGTAAAGCAGGCTAATGGCAGCATCGTCACAGCAATCACCCACATGATACTGAGGTAATTCAACCAGTGTTGAAGGGCATATCCTAGAGAACGTTGTTCAAATAGTAGGGCTAAACGGTTTTCTGTCGCTAAGTTAAGCCCCCACAGCAGAACGTCCGCACAAATGATTAACACGGAACAGACCACAGGGATTACAAATAAGCCAAACCCCAGTTTCACTATGTGGGTCATATTGTTCGTCACTGGCATGCTGCGCCAGAACATAGAGCTTCCCTCTTTACGCTCCTTGCGGAATGTTCTGGGGAAATAGAGTGAACTGAGCATTAGCGAAATAAAACCAACAAGCATGATGATAAAGCTGTTGAAATCATCCACAAATTCGATATGGACATCACTGATGTCACCACCAAATTCCATCTCAAAAAACAGGTTGTGTTGCAGTGTATTGTTCATTAACAAACTGATGAACAATAGGGTTCCGCATACCAATAGAAACAAAGGAATACGCGTAACATTTTTGTTTTCAATCAGCTCTTTTTCAAGCATATAAATACTGGGGTGCATTATGCGTTCTCCTTCTGCAAGGCAAGAAATAGTTCAGCAAGTTTTACACTGTAAATAGAACCAAGCCCTTCAACGGCTTGACGGTGTTCTGAAGTCAACAACCACTTTGTTGTTCCCAAGCTTGGCTGAGATGCCAAAGGACGATAGGTTTGGATAACGTCTTGATGTGCGTTACTGGCCTCTAGAACAAAATACCCTTGTGTAATCGCCTCCATTGAGTCTTGCAGCACGACCTTACCTTGCTTCAAGATCAGCACATCCGTTAGCAAATGTTCAATTTCCGATACTTCATGACTAGCAATAATCAAGGCACGCTCACCATCATGGAACCATTCGAGTAAGTGACGATAGAAGGTATCACGGTAGATTAGGTCCAAACCAAGAGTTGGCTCATCCAAAATCAGCACTTTGGTATCGGTGGCAATCACAATGGCTAAATGCAGTTGTACTTTCATCCCTTTTGATAAGGTACGAATTTTACTTGATAAACGAATGTTGGTTTGTGCAAGGACTTGCGTGGCCTTGTCTAACGAGAAACTGGGATGCACGCCTGACGTATAACGCAAAATTTGTTTAACCGTCATCCAATCTGGCAACACATTGACGTCTGAAATGTAGGAAAGATGCGCCATCACTTGCGCATGTTCCGTAATCGGATTTAAGCCTTGGATCAAAATGTCACCTTGATAATGGTGAGCACCGAGCAACGACTTAATTAAGGTCGACTTGCCCGCACCATTATGTCCGAGCAAACCGAGCACCTGTCCTGCGTAGAGCTTAAAGCTCACATTCTGCAGAGCTTCCGACTCGGCATGCTTTGCGTACTGTTTAGATACACCGTTGACTTCGACTAATGGATTCATTGGTCACCTTCAATATGCTGTTGTAGTTGGTTGATAAAATCCTCAAGCGGCATCGCCAATAGCTTGAGTGTTTGTGCAATTTCTGGGATCTGTTGCTCTAAAAAGTGCTGCTTTTGTTTCGCCTGTAATTGTGCTAGCGCTCCTTTCGCGACATACATACCTTGACCTCGTCTTTTTTCAACAATGCCTTCGTCAACAAGCAGTTGATAGCCTTTCATGACAGTTAAGTGATTGATTTTCATATCTGCCGAAACGGTTCTTACCGAAGGCAACGCACTATCTTCTAGCCAAATACCTTGTAGGATCTGCTCGGTAATTTTGTCGGCTAGCTGACGGAATATGGGTTGGTTATCTTGCCAATCTGTCACAATTTTATACCGATATAGTGTTATACACATATATAACACTAAAGCAAAAATATTGAATTGCAAGTGATGAATGAAAAAACATAGAAAAACGCACAAAAAAGCCTCGTGTTAGAACGAGGCTTGAAGTCATTGTTTGCAATAAAAAGTTTATTAAAACCCGTTAGCTTATTGAGGTAACTGGTTTATTAAAGCAATCAGCTTGTTGGGCAACTCGCAGGGCCAATCTCTTTCCATACTCCCCACACACCAGTAGTCGATGGGTTTTCGCCAGTTGTCCACCACTTGGCTTCCCATACTTTACCAGCCCAAGAAACTTGTTGACCGCCAGTATAAACCGCTGATTTATCCCACAAGTTACTGCAAGTGTCACCACCAGAATCTTTCTTCGCCACGATAACCGATGCACTTGCAGAGGCCGCCGCTTTACCATCACTGACAGTTACAGTGAAGCTTAGCGTGGTGTCTTGTGTATACTCAGGAGCAACAAACGAAACACTCGCACCTTGAATGGTTGCATTTAGGCCTGCAGGTACATCCCATACGAAAGTTAAGGCGTCTTGATCGACGTCACTTGAAGCGGAAGCGTCCACCACCACAACCTCACCAGCATTGGCATTGCTTGGCGCAGTAATCACCGCCACTGGTGGCGTGTTCACAGGCTCAGTTGCTTTAGGTTTGACCGTTACAGTCACAACATCAGAAGCCGTTGCGCCTTTGTTATCTGTGACCGTCAACTTAAACGTCAGCGTTTGTACTTGTGCCACTTCGGCCGCGTCAAAACTGGCTTGTGCAGAATTAGCGTTTACTAAGCTCACTGCTGTGCCCGCCGTTTGCTGCCACACGTAACTGACAATAGTGCCATCACTGTCTTTTGATGCACCGCCATCAAGAACAACACTCACCGGACCGACCACCGATTGATCAACACCTGCATTTGCAGTGGGCACGCGGTTCGCTGGGGGTGTAGTACCTCCTCCTGCTAAGCTTTCATGCATCGCATTTAGAATGTCACCATTATCAGCGTCAATCTCCCAAGAGAACAACCCGGCCAAACCAAGGTTTCGAGCATAGGCGCCTTTGGCTTTGATTGAACGGTTATCGTCAAAAGTAACCAGTTGGCCCGTTGTACGATTCCAAACCCAAGGTGCTTCAGCTTGTGCATCGTATCCATATTCAAAGCCATTAATACCGGTATTATTAGCCCCTAACATGAATGATTTGATGCCTTTATAGTCAATCACACCCGCTTCCCACACGCCTTGCGCGGAAGTGCCTTTCAATTTTCCGTTACCTACCCCTGTCATCGGGTCGGTTGGATCACTTAATGAAGCCGGCATCACCCCTTCCCAGCCACGGCCATACATAGCCGCACCTAAGACTAACTTATTAGCAGGGACACCCTGTGCTAGCAGTAACTGGATACCGTTATCCGCCGTATAAGCTGGGCCTTTATAAGGTTCGCCATTTTCATCTACTCCTTTCCCATCACACTGACCAGGGCGCATGAATGATCCGCAGTAAAGCGCGGTTTGGTGGCCTAATACGTTATTCCAACCGCCATAAAAGTCATAAGTCATGGCAAAGATGTAATCCATATATTGAATGGCTTCGCCATAATTAACATCTTCAATCTTGTCATGACCAACACCAATTGCTGACGTGAGCTCATAAGTACGACCAGTTTCCGATTGCAATTCATCAAGCATGGCACGCAGTTCACGCATTAGCGCAATGTACGCAGGACCATCATTGACTGGGTCACCGCGATCCGCTGCTTGACCACCTCCTCCAGGATATTCCCAGTCGATATCAACACCGTCGTAGAATTTCCAAGTGGTTAGGAATTTCTTCACTGAAGCAACAAAAGTATCGCGATTGGCCTTGTTGGTAAAATCAAAAAATGGGTCAGAGAGTGTCCAACCACCAATAGAAGGAAGGATCTTGAGGTCTGGATTACGCTGTTTGAGCGCCATCAACATGGCATAGTTGCCCTTGATCGGAGAGCTGTATTGGTGACCCGCTTGCGGGAAACTCTTTTGATAGGCCGCCCAAGGGTCATGGATCACCACTTCGTAATCATTCACCCCATTACATGCTGTCATCAACGCGTTGTAGCTGTTTCCACCAACGGATTTCAATGATTCGTTAGGGCCACAAATTGGAATGAAGCCGTATAGAATATGCGTCAGATTATCAGCCGGGATGTTATCTACCGTATATTTTCGGTCATAGATGCCCCACTCAACAAAGTAGGTTCCAACCACCGTATCTTTATCGGTCGTGTAAGTCTTGTTGTTGGGATCAATATTCATCACCAAAGGTTTGAGATGTGAGCCATCGGTATCGGCAATTGTTATCTCAACGGGTGCACTTTTGCTGCAACCTGTCGCGTCGCAAGCTTCGATTGCCATTTGGTAAACACCACCTTGTGCATAACTGAAGTTTGCGGTGGTTTGGCTGCCAGTGATTGGGCCTGTCGCGACCTGTGCGCCATCAAAATAGATTTTATATGTGTTGCCCGTTGTACCACTCCATTGGTTAAACTTAACGGCAATCGGCGCTTGATCATAATATTTGACCATTTGGTTATAACCAGCCGTGCTTTCCATGGCTAATTCAACTTTAGAAAACTGTAGATTATTCGACCCATAGACATCGACGCTAGGGGTTGCTGGTGCTGCCATTGCCGTGCCCGAAAGAGCCATTGCAATACTTGCGGCGCACAAAGTAATACGATTCATACCTATATCTCTCATTTCTGAATGTTTCACTTACATTTAAGCAAGCTGCTCTTCTGATAAGGCATTGAAGAACATCCATTTCAGTATTTACAAGACTTATTTTTTTTAGCAAAAAAATAAAAACGCTTTTCGAGTCATCGTTAAAATTTTGTTATGGGGATTCACCGTGTTACATCTTAAAAGCAATTCTGAGTCAGGAATTCAGAATTTTGACAAAGCAAAGCAGGTAAGTTTAATTTTTTACGCTAATTAAGGCCTTTGAAGAAGACTGAATGGCATAATTTAAAATTAAGAGAATGACATTATCACGTGACTAACGATCTGATAATATTGACGAATGCATGACGCATGCCTCGCACTAAAGATGTTACATTTCAATGAAAATTAGTCACTTATGCCGTTGAGAACTTGCTTTTACAACCAACTATCGGCAACCTCTACTCTATTGCTTGCAAGGATAAAATAATGAACCTAATTAAACCGACTTTATGTACATTAACCATGATCTTTAGTGCCTCTGTATTGGCTAATATCACTCTTGAAATTCCAGACACCATTAACTTATTAGCGGTGAATGGTCAGAAGCCCGAAACTTCTGGCAGCCTATTTTCCTCAGCGAAAAGCCTTGAGCTGGCCGATGGTGAACAACAAATCGTCTTCAAATACGCGCCTTATTTTACGCAAGGGAATGATCGCGTGATTATCGAAAGCGATGCAGTCATTGCCACATTCACCGCAAAGGATGCAAAACTGAATTTTGCCATGCCTGAATACCGTGATGCACATCGAGCAGAGAAAGAGATTAAAACAATGCAATGGTCACTGATTGACCAAGCAGGCCAAACACTAGAGATAAAGCAAGATCGCCTTCTTAAAGAAGGGTATCAAGTAGGCCGTGACTATATCCGTGAAGCAAATGACTATAATCGCGCAGGGGGTATTGCAGCTATTGGAATGACGGATGTTGCTATGCTGCAAAATGAACTAGCTCAGTCAGGAAATGTACAAAACGCCGCCGAAGAAATGCTGCATTTTTGGTACAACAAGGCTGATGAGAAAACGAAAGCACGCTTTAAAGAATTCGTTAATCAACAGTAATAACGTCTCAATATGAGCTCTCTGAATTGAGAGCTCATTAGTATTGAAGTAGTTTGTGCTTAGCTTACCAGAACAGCATCGCAATCATGGTCAGCAAGCCAATACAAGCAATATTTAACATCATACCCACTCGCATCATCTCACTTTGCTTAATGTGTCCAGAGGCAAACACTATCGCATTGGGTGGCGTCGCAACGGGCAACATAAATGCACAAGAAGCCGCAATAGCAATCAATACAGATAGAATCACGGGTGAGATACCAAAGGCTTCAGCAACACTGGCAAACACCGGAATAAGCAGCGCTGCACTGGCTGTATTACTCGCGAATTCCGTTAGGAACACCACGAAAACAGCAATCACGAATACAATAAAGAACAGACCTAAATGAGAGATCAGGGCACTTAGTTCATTGGCTAGGAAAACGCTGGTTCCCGTTTGCTTAAGTACGTTGCTCAAGCAAATGCCGCCACCAAACAGCAGTAATACTCCCCAATCTGCCGTTTTTTCTACATCTTTCCAGTGCACCACTCGGGCAAAATTGACCAAAACAATCGCACCCAGAGCAACCAGAGTATCAAAGCTCGCAAAACCACCCAGCATGGCATTGACTGGTTTGCTAAATATCCAACAAAAAACCGTTAATGCGAAAATACCAAGCGTGACGACTTTACCTTTATCCCAAGTAACAGGTTCATAATTGAGCTCGAACTCTCCATTAAGATCCGGTTTTAATGCGAAATATAAAATAGTAATCGCAATGGGCAGCATAATCGCCGCCGTTGGAGCACCAAATTTCATCCAATCTGTAAATGAAAGACCAACCTCAGCCGCGGCAATCGCGTTAGGAGGGCTTCCTACGATGGTGGCAATACCACCAATACTGGCGCTGTAAGCAATACCTAACAGCACAAAAACATAGGTCGAATGACCACGGTCTTTATCCACTTTGCTGAGCACTCCAAGCACAAGCGGTAGCATCATCGCAGCGGTGGCGGTGTTACTGATCCACATTGAAAGCGCGGCAGTCACACCAAACAACATGAATACCGCAACGCTCATTTTCCCGCGCGCCATGATAAGAACTTTATCGGCAATAACTTTATCCAGCCCCTGCCGATGCATAGCAGCAGCCAATGCGAATCCACCTAAAAATAGGAAGATAATCGAGTTAGCAAAGTTATTGAGCGCCGTTTGGGTGTTAAAAACACCAAAAACGATGGCCATGATAGGCACAAGAATGGCCGTGACTGTGACGTGTAAAGCTTCCGTTAACCACAGCACCGCAATAAATGCCAGCATACTAATGCCCAAAGCGACATTAGAATCAACAGGCAAGGCATTGTACAGGACAAAAAACAGGACAATATCGGCTAGGATGATAAGGCTGTTGCGGTTAAAAAACCATTCTCGGGTGTTGGAGGGTAAAGGGACACTATCGTTTCTATTCATTATTATTTTTCCTTATGAGGGCCTACTGGCAACAATATGATCACACATATTCAAACAAGGAGATAATAATTATTGCGAAATTGTTAACCTTATCAAGACTATGGTTAACAATTTAACACTTTGAAATAAATGGAAAACTATTGGTTAAATTACACCCATCCAATTACGGCTTCAAATAAGCTTAAAACGAATACCTTAGCATGGTATTCCTGCCAACAAATCAAATCCGTACTTAACTTGTTCACCTTTCATCACACGTCCATGTCCTTGGTTTTGGGTGGTAATAAGTGACACTTTCTCAATTTCTTCTGCCGCTCGCTTTGACACAGAATATTTGGTGAACTTATCATTCTCATCGTGAACAATGACGCTGCGAGATTGACGCTGAGCAAGCTTATGGTAAGGATCGATAGATTGAATGGGATAACGATATTGATCGGCAACTTCCGTAACAACGGCCTCAAATAAGCGCATCGAATAGCCAGACCTTGCCACACTGCTGAATAAGTTATCCAAATAATCCAGCACGGGCGCAACCAATAACATGGGACAATGCTCAATTTTATGATGTCGGCACTCTAATGCGGCGGCCGTCCCCATACTGTGTCCAACGATACCAGCAACATTGTCAATACTATCGAGTATCGCTTCCAACCCTCCAACAAACGCAGGAATGTGACCATACACGCCCTCGCTTTGACCATGTGCTGGGTGATCATAAGCTAATGCCGTATAACCACGTGCCGCAATATGCTCCATCAGTGGATAAAACTGACTTGCCGTGCCAGACCAACCATGAGTCAATAACCAAATGGGACCACTTCCGAGTTGATAAGTCGTCAGAGCCCCTTCAACGCACATTACACGGCCAGTTTTCAGGCCAATTGGCGGCTGGTTTTGAGGCTTACTTCTTGCCGGAGTCAACAATACATTTCGTGCAACTTTTTTGGCATGTGACGGTGCGAGCGTGTGATGAAGACGAGTGCTCATATTAACCAATGTACGTTTCACACTGAATGTGTTTGAGGTGCTAAAATAGATTTTTTCACTCACTGAGTTGCCCTTCCTCTCGAGAAAATAGAACGTTCGTACTATTTCTAATTAAAAATTTTTATTTTGTTAAGCATTTGATTTTGTTAAATAAAAGTGCATCTGCGCTGTTGCAGGCTCGTTCTTCTCGCTGTGAAAAGCGAGAATTAGCTAACATTGCTGCTTCACTATATTTCGCCATCGAGACATTAAATCGCCCACGCCTTTCCAAAAATGTTGATAACTTTCCATTTGGCCGTAGATCGAGTAGAACAAATGAGCACTTAAATAGAGTCCATACAACTCATAAGCAGCCTGCTTTACATCCAACTTCGGATGAAACTGTGCGCTATCAACCCCTTTTTGAATTTGAATTTGCAAGTAATGAATCCAAGTCGCGATGGTTTTTTTAAGTACTTTTTGAATTGCGCAATCACAAGTTGCGGCATCTTTCCACGCATCTAAAAACATACAACTGCCTTGGAATGAATGATTCCAACCTAACCAGTGCTCTAACAGCACTCGCAATTTAGCTTCGATATTCTCGTCGCCAATCAGGCGAGCCGGTGTAATAACACGCTCAGTAAACACAGAATGGGCATGCTCTAATACTGCAATTTGCAAATTTTCTTTAGCATTAAAATGCGCAAACAAACCACTTTTTGATAAACCGCACTGTTTTGCCAACTCACCGATAGTGAGACTTTCCAAACCGTTTTCACTGGCTAATTCGAACGCTTTGTTCAGTACATTTTCTCTTGTAATTCTACCTTTGCTCATATTATGCCGACTCTCACTTCATACCATGCTATTTTTAGCACGTTCGTTCTTTTTTGCAAATTTGATTTTGCAAAATGAGGAACTGTGGAAGAATAGCAACGCTATGAGCAACTTCAATGGATTGATATGACAACGATTATCGAACAACTTTTGTTTTCGGCCTCAATTACAGGGCCTATCTGTTTGATGTTAGTACTGGGCGTTGTACTGAAGCGAACGGGGGTTATCAACGATAATTTCATCGATGTCGCGTCACGCATCGTATTCCAAGTCACCTTACCAGCCATGCTATTTCTTAGCATAGTCAAATCACAGCACGATTTTTCTTCCAGTGCAGCACTGATCGGCTATGGACTACTCGCTAATTTCCTATTTTTTCTTTTCACGACTTTTTTCACCAAAAAAGCGTTCCCACAACATCTGGATCACGGCGTGATCATCCAAGGCGGGTTTCGTGCGAATACCGCTATTATCGCTTTGGCTTATGTCGCAAATACTTATGGCGAACCTGGGCTAGCATTAGCGGCGATGTACGTTGCCGCAACCACTATCCTTTATAATATTCAAGCGGTGATAACACTCACGCCAAAAGGGGAAAGTTCAGGGCTCAAAGCCGCTGGAGTGATTGCCAAAACACTCACAAAAAACCCACTGATTATTGGTATTCTGCTCGGTGTTTTATGCTATTCCTTATCCCTTCCAATCCCGAAAATGGTCACTGATGCTGGCCAATACTTTGCCAATATGACACTACCATTAGCACTACTGTGTACTGGCGGCTCACTCAATATAGGTTCACTCAGAAGCGACAAAGCACCGGCTTGGTTTGCCACTGCCCATAAGCTGATTCTCGCCCCGATATTGATCACATCGGGTGCGTTACTTTTTGGCTTTAGCGGGTTAGATCTCGGGCTAGTCTTTTTGATGAGTGCATCCCCTACCGCTGCGGCCAGTTATGTTATGGCAAGAGCAATGGGAGGAAATGCAACCTTAGCGGCCAACATCATTGCATTGACGACCGTATTTTCACTGTTTACTTGTACACTAGGCATCTTCCTGCTCGCATCTCTGAACTTAATCTAACCGCCTTTTAATTCACTGCGGAAAAGTAAGTAAGGAAGGAAGGGCCATTCAAAAAAGAGCGAATCATTCCATCATGGAGACATCACTTTCTTTCAGTCCATGATTAAATAGCGTCAACAGTTGCTCACTTCGTTCACCCATTTTAGGGAACAATAGATAGTTATTATTGATGAGAAAAGGTTTGGGATGGTGCGTGATCATTTCTCGCCATTGCGGTAAGTATTTATCCAGAGTGTAATAACCGATATGAATTTCTTCTGGCATGAGATCAATCCGCTTTTTCGCCAGCCGTTCGAAGTTCTGTTTTGGATCATTGACTCGAGACATTTTTATTTGCTGCGTCTCTAACAATCTGTCTAACTCGGCACCATAGCTGTAAGCAATGCCACCTCCTAAATGTAACCCCTTAAGATCATAGAGGCTTTCCCAGTGAAAGTCGGTTTCTTTATGGTGAAAAAACACGAAGCGTTCATCGCTCACCGCTTCGCTATAATAAAAATCTACCGTCCGCTCTTGGTTAAACATCCAAATAGCAGTTGCATCATAACGTCCAGCTTTGGCTTCGGCGTATGCTCTCGCCCATGGGAAAAAATGAAACTCAACTTCGTAGCCAGCATCCTTAAATACTTTACGGATGATCTCAGCAACAAAACCATTATTTTCAAGGTGTTGACCAATAAACGGCGGCCATTCACCCGCACTAATACGAATAATATGACTATTGTGTATTGAGGATGGCGCTGCCCATGCGGGGATAGAAATCCATGATAGGATGAGACAGAGCCAAACCTCATACCATCTTAAAGATTTCATTGCCGTACCTGAACATTGAGCAAACTTTTAAGAAACATAACAAAAACTAATAAAACAAAACGTATACATAATATATTTATGTTTTTATGCTAGTGCAGTTCTTAAACCCACTTTTTGTAACCAACACGACAAAAATAAGGCCACGTGCTACAACATCAATGAGGAAATAACCATGATGAAATGGATAGTTGGTTTAAGCCTACTATTTAGCAATGTTGCTAGTTTGGCAGCGACTTCGGTCGATTGGTTACAGGTAAAATCAGAAGACGGCATTACGATCTACTCGCGCCACCATAGCGATGGCTTAGTCCAAATACGGGCGCAAATGTTCGTATCCACTAGCTATTTCGCTTTTATGCGGCTATTAGATGACAGTGAACATGTACCAAACTGGATAGATAACGTGAGTAACAGCCGTGTGCTGCAAAAAATTTCAGATACCGAGAATATTGTTTACACCCAATTCTCGGCACCATGGCCAGCTAAAAACAGAGATATGGTGACTTATTCAAAATTTGAGATGCTACCTAATGGTTTAAGTTTAGACATAGTGGATGCCCTAAATTACTTGCCTGAACAACCGGGATACATCCGTATCACTCAAGTCAACGCACATTGGACGCTGCAAAAACTGACTAATGGTATGACTCACATCGATTATATTGCCTTCGCTAATCCAGGAGGTGCACTACCTAACTGGTTAGTGAACAAACTGTCCACTGACAGTGCCTTTACCACATTTAAAGGCTTGCGCCGAGAATTGGCCACCTATCAAGAGAAACTTCACCCTGCCGTGAATGAATAGCATTCTTAACCCAATACTTGGCCAAAAGGAAGGTAAACAATATTCAGCACGATCAAGATAACCATCGCACTGAACGTTAGCTTCATACCACGAATCCGCCCTTTCAGTTGGTCACTTAAAATCGCTCTGGCATGTAAAATTCGGCCAATGATAAACGTAATGCCTACCCCGTGGATCCACCATACGCTAGCACCATTAAACTCCAATAACCCCATTAGGATTAAAGTAATAGGAATGTATTCTGCGGCATTTCCTTGCGCGCTGCGAGCTAATTGCAGTGCTGGTACTCCACCATCGGCATATCTCACTTGGTTAGCCCGACGCTGTTTAATAACGTTAATCGCTAGCCACAAAAATAATACTGAAAGTATCGATGCATATAGAGCAATAACCATGGTCATTCCTTTTCAGGTCAGTAGTACCTCTATAGTAGTGCATCAAGCACGTTCAGATCACTACTCTGATTCAAAGCAATCTCTAGTGCTGGAGTGGCTTAATCTCCTGAGCCGAGTACACCTTATCCACTTTATCCCAAGGAATCGGGTCAATTGATACACCTGCGTCTTTTGCGCGTTGGTGAATACGCTCTAATGAAGAACCAGACTGCTTATACGTTTCCACACCAAAACCATTGCTATCGCGATCCATGACTTTATCTGGTGCCAATTCAGCTAAATAGATGGTCGTACCACAACCTCTTAACCAAACTTTGGCTTGCCCATTGGGCAGTAAACCAAACACGAATTCGGTGCGATAACAAACATTACCCAATGAACCATCTCTATTTTGGTAAAGACTTTTTTGTGCCATCAAACTTTTCACATCTTCAGATACAGTATATTTGGTGACATAAAACTGGGTGTTAATAAGTGAAACCCAGTACAAGTAAAGACTATCTGGTGGTAATTTAATCTTTACAACCTGCTCACCCTGCGTATTCATAGCAAAACTATGAACAGGCAACCCAAAACCATCATATTCAGGTAACCAACCTTGAACATTTTTTAGATCACTGATTCTCATAAACTGAGAAAAGGTATGCAAAGGAGATGTCCAGTTTTGCGCCTCATTTACTCCATAAGCTTGAGTCACTTTAACAGGGTAAAAAGAGGGCATAGAGACGCTAACACTCCATGCCTTCTCTGGTATTGGCCCCGCATACGATGAGCAGGCATTTAACAATGCCGTGATCAACAAAACAGATACACTTTTTAAATACATTCTACTTTCCTTCTTCGCATGGGTAGCTGGCGCGCTTATAGCAGCCTTGACTTTTGTCCCAAAGCGGTTTGAGTGCAAAACTATCATCCGACGAATGATGAAATAAGTTTAGCTGCATCAACTCTTGTTTACGTTTTGCATCAAATTCACTCTCTAACTTGGTATATTGCCCTTGCTTTGCCATATCAAGAATCTGTTGACTAAATTGCTCGAGGCTAAACGAGAAACGCTCGACAGGCTGAAACGTAAAATCTTTGACTATATATAAATATTCTTCAGGGTTTTGCCACAAAAAACCATCCGCATCGGCCACTGGTACCCCATGATACTCGGCTAGACCATACATCAACCTAAGGTATACACGGGAGAGCTCTCCTTCCACCTTTCGCTTTATATAAAGGCGGCCGACCACTCTTCCGCCCTCTTTTTTACCTTGTTCAATAAACTCAACTTCTGGTTCTACATAGTCACTTTCCTGCCAACCGGTGGCTAAATCACGTTGCTTATACTCAGACAGCTTTCTTCTCACGTATTGCTCGGCGCGATCCTTATCCCAGCGGTCAGAGAAAGAGCGGCTCGCACGCTTCACCAACTTTTTCTCTAAGATCGGCAAGAGATAATCACTGTTGTTGTAGCTCAGGCGTGAATGGTAACCACCACCAATATCGGAATGGGCTCCTGGAAGGACAAATTCATGAAAATGATCTACCGAATCAACAGAGTTAAGATGGTTGAGGCTAAAGTTATAACGACACTCAATGCTAGGATCGGCGGTTAAGTGAACAGCACGCCGAACGCGCTGAGGATCAATCCATAACCTCACATCACCATTGTCATGATGAGTTGAAAAATCAAAAGAGAGTAGGTCAACCACAGAAGCGACGGTATCAAACAGGCCTGCAAAAGTAATCTCACAGCTGGCTTTAGCCTCATCTGCTTCACTCCAATCAAACCCGTAAGCTAAGGGAATGCCGCTCTTTTGGCACGCCTTACTAAACGCTTGAGCAAACTCGCTCTGCTCGCCATCCAACACCACATTAATAAAATGTCTTGCAGCAGCAGCTCCACGGCTAAAGCCGAATACATCGAACTGCAACTTATTAAAACCGTCAACGATATCCGGCTGTGCATCAGCAAAGACTGATTTAATATTCATAATTGACGTTGAAAGCTGATCTATGGAAGTATTAACTTTAGCGGTCACACCATATTTACCTATTCCTGCCCCCTGCCCAAAAATTTCCGATTCATCAGCCGGAGCAATGCTTGTGCTATTTCCCGTGCCAATTCCCGTAATATATTCAGCCATTGAATAAGCACTTCTGTTTTCAGAAAATTGATTTTTCTCATAAAGTTCAAACAACTTCTGTACATTGGTCAGCTCATTAGTGGCGCTGCCTGCCACTGTCTCTACTTCGCCTTCATCATTTTTAAATAAAGAGATAAAGAAATTGTCTTTTTTAGGATAATCAAAACACTCGCTCGATAAGTGAGTGGCTGGAATATCGTTTTTAAGCCGCCCTGTTTTTCTGGAAATAATGTCGCAATCAACGTTGTATTTCATTTTCCATGTTTGATAGTAATTCTCTAACTGAGTTTTACCCCATTGTGCACTGTAAGTATTATTGGCTGTGCCATCAAAAAATATACCTACACGTAAGGTAATAAAGTTAAATCCTCTCACTTTAAGAACATAACTTTTATCTGTCAGTAAGTTGCAAGCATCCGCTTGACCTTTTTGGTGCCTTACGGGTAAAGCTTGTTCTGCCGTCAATTCAGTTAGATCGCCACTGGTTACGTTTAGAAAAACGGCACTATTTCCTAAATGGTCTTGGTATTGCTTGGCAAAATCTAAAGTGGGGTCAGCTTCATTATTGGGTTTTCGCCGTTTACCTTGAGCCTCTCTTAGCCATTGATCAGCATCGAGAGTTAGCGTCACTGGGCCGGGGGCAAGTGTTTTAAGCAAGATAGGCGCTTCACCTAATACGACGGGAAATTCATGCTTTGCAGAGTCAGTGATAGAACCAGTGATGCCTTCAAATGGCTTATTGAACTCATCACGGATGATAATTTCAATCCAATGCGTTCGATTTTCACACGGCGCACAAAAAGGGCTAACTCCTGTTGTACTTCTCATTGCCAGCTCTCCTTAATGGCCTTTAACTCTTTCAGTTCATCCGATGTTAAATGTAAAGGATGGGATAAATCATCAAGCGCGGTATCGGTTGCAGTGACGAGCGCAACTAACGCATGCTGCTCTGCGACCTCATAGCTATTTTGCTTTTCTAATGCTGATTGCAAGGCTGATAATATCGTCTGCTGCGGTGATTCTAGGCGCTGTAAAAGATGCGGCAATAGCTCCCACCAACGTCTTTCTAAGGAATTGGCATGAACATTTATGTTGTACAAAGGCGCTAGGTGGTGAGGTAACATCTTCCACCAAGTCCCGTGGCGAAGCACAAATTCACTGCATGAGGTATTACTGAAGGTAATGAGAGCGTCTTCTTCATGGTGATCAATCGCCACCAATTGGTTGATGTTGCCTAAAAAGTGATTCACCTCAGTTTCATCCATCGCTCGTAGTATGGGAACGATCACATCACGATCGTAAAAACGAAACATCACTTCTTCGCCATCTAATGCGGCAATTAATAAGCTCCGCAGATGACCCAAAACTTCTTGTGTGCTTACCTGGCTTGACAACACTAGTCCCTGAGCAAGGAGCGATTCTGGCAACTCCAACACAATATCAGTTACAGGAATTAGCCACGGTGATAGCGGCATAACTGAGTCAAACATGGAGCCATAAAATAAAGGCACGGCTTCCTCAAATCCAAAACCACCATTTTGCGCTAAAGCAAGCTTGTGAAGTTTATGATCAACCAACCAATATTGATGCTCTGACTGTGCTTCAAACCACGATTTCAACATTAGGCATCCCCGGCTAATGGGCATACTTTTACGGCTGGCACTCGTGCTTCTTCAGCTTGCAATAGCGCTTGGTAAAGAATGGTTTGAGGTGGCGCGGGGGATTTTTGCAGTTCAAGCTCACCAGGTAATAACGGTAAATCACCACTAAAACCACTGCCACTGCCCGCACTTCCGCCTGAGTTTAAATTAACACCCGCCCCAGAAAGATGGACACCAGCAGGATCGACTTTGACAAAACTGCCACCGGCTGTCACGGTAATTTCTGATCCAGCTTCGATCACCACTTTTTGTCCAGCTTTGATGTGGATTTCATCTCCACTTTCATTAGTCCAAACTTGCCCTGATTTTACGTGCAAGGAACCATCGACCATTAATATACAGCTACCCTTAACCGATTCGCGGCTTTCGCCCTCCACCGTGAGGTGGTGGTTATGTTTAACGTGCGTAAACTGGTCGTTATCCACCGTGAGGTGCTGGTCGTGCTTGATGTTCGCCGTGGCGTCATTGAGCACCAAGGCGTCTAAGTCTTTTTGCGCGTGTAGGTAGATTTTCTCTTGCGCCGCTTGGTCTTCAAAGCTCAGCTCGTTAAACCCTTCTCCTTGGTGCGTTTCACTGCGCAGCACGGTTTTGGTTTTGTTATCCGGCAGTGTGTACGGCGCTTTGTTGGTCGCATGGTAGGTACGGCCTGTCACTATCGGTTGGTCTGGGTCGCCGTTGAGAAACGAGACGATGACTTCATGACCAATGCGCGGAATGGCTATCATGCCGTATTGGCTGCCAGCCCAACCTTGTGAGACGCGCACCCAGCACGAGCTGTGCTCATCGCCGTTGGAATATCTGTCCCACGGGAAATGCAGTTTGACGCGGCCATGTTCGTCGCAGAAGATTTCTTCGCCATCAGGGCCCACGACTAACGCCATGCAAGGGCCGTCCACTTGAGGTTTGGCTTGCGGTGTCGCACGCCACGTGACATCGGC
>NZ_CAWMCN010000074.1:0-312 GCF_963865925.1 Vibrio sp. ZOR0018
GGACGTTTGGATGCTGAAGGTTATTTTGCCGCTAAACTCACAGCGCTAAACAACCCAACGCGATCAAGAAACAACAAATATGTGATGATTATTTATTGCTTAACTTAAGCTAGAAAACATGGCATTTACCGTTCAATTCAAACTCGACTTAGCTGATAAAAACTCACTTTGCCTAACGCCCGGCTAAGGGGTTGACAACGCACTGCCGAACTCAAAAAACACACTGTAAACGCTGAACTTCAATTTTGCACTAAAGCCGCCACGCGTTGACAATCCCTCTTGAGCCGTTTGTTAGGCCAACCAATTGACACC
>NZ_CAWMCN010000075.1:0-2179 GCF_963865925.1 Vibrio sp. ZOR0018
TACTATGCGTTGGTTTTTGTGATTACGGTGTTATGCGGTAAGTTGGTAGTAGCGTTGTCTGCCCCTTAAGCGGGCGTTATATTTACAGGAGGTTCAGTGGCAATCACATATATGGAAATTCTTGATACGGCAGTCAAAATTGGGCTTGGTGCTTTAATTAGCGGAGTCACGACTTGGAAAATTACTCAGCTCCAACACAAGAACGACGATGAAAAGCAACGTAGAACCCGAAAATTAGAGAGTTTAGAGTCTGTAGCCGAACAGGTAGAGGTTTTCTCTCATCACTCAATGGTTTATTGGGCAAGAATTGTAGATTTTACTCGTAGAAAAAGTAGTGGCTCAAAACTTAGTGATGACTTTCTGAAAGAGTTAAATGAAGCTAGAGCGAACCTTTACAGCTCATACAAAAACCTCAATAGCGCTGAATCAAAATTGTTATTACTTGGTTTATCTGACAGTCAGCAATCACTGAGAGCTTTTGGTGAGGCTGTTTCTAGTTTCTACGCTGAAGTGTATATCGGTGAACATGGAAAACCATTAGAAGAAGTAAAATTGTGGCGTGAGGATATCTTAGATAATCGTAGAATTTTCTTTGAGGATCTAAGTTCAGCTTACGAGAAATCGTAAATATAACAAACAATTTAAGAGTGATTCAGCACGCTTGGCATTTTTGGTTCGGGTCAAGTTTAGTGATTAAGGTGTTCAAATTGAGTGTCGTGGTAGCGTGCTTCACACCTTAATTGGGCGTTAGCCGTTTTCATAATCATTAGCCAAAGTGTAAGTTGCAAAATGAGTAAAAAGGGTGTAATTTTTACTCATGACGAAATTCGAATTTGATGAAAATAAAAGCAGGTCAAATTTTGAGAAACATGGAATTGATTTCTATACAGCTCAAGGTTTGTGGAATGACTCTGATCTTATCGAGATCCCTGCAAACACAAGTGATGAACCTAGGTATTTGGTCATCGGCATGTTAAATGGTAAGCATTGGTCTGGCGTCATTACATACCGTGGACTAAATATTAGGATCATTTCAGTCAGACGTTCACGTAAAGCGGAGGTGAACTTATATGAAAGCGCATGAGTTTGATGCCAAGTTTGAAAGTGACGATGACATTTTAGGTGATCTAGATTTATCTAAAGTTAAGCGTCCAATGCAAAAGCAGAAACGGGTAAATGTTGATTTCCCCTCATGGATGTTAGATTCACTAGATCGTGAAGCTAACCGAGTAGGTGTTACACGACAGTCGATTATCAAGATTTGGCTAGCTGAAAGGCTTGAAAATGTAGCTCATCACCACACTTCAAACTAAACGGCTAACAAACGCTTCAAGAGGGACAGCCAACGCGTGGCATTTTTACTATGCGTTGGTTTTTGTGGTTACGGTGCTATGCGGAAAGTTGGTAGTAGCGTTGGCTGCCCCTTAAGCGGGCGTTATGCAACTCAGGTAAATTTAGGGGTTCAATCTTTTTGATTTCTCCGGCCATTCGTTTTGTGTTGTCGGCAAATGAGCATTTTTACCCTCAAATTCGTGGTTAACTCAAGCCGTAAAACAGGCAAGGTTCTTTGTTTGCCTCAATCACTTTTAGCGTTGGCGCGTTGTAAATTCAGCGGGTGCAAAGTGCGGAAAGGGCAAGTTAACCGATCATTTCGTATTTGCTGAAAGTCTTGCTCGGTGAGTTTGTCTCATTCAAAAGCTTGGTTTGTTGCTGAACGGTGGACTTTGTTTTGGCGGCTTATTTATCACGGCTCTGGCTTCGGTTGGTTCTTGAATTACTCAACCATTACAATTGTGGCTTTTGTTCGTGTAAATTCAGTTTATCTCATTGAATTTGCATAACAAACGGCTCAAGAGGGATTGCCAACGCGTGGCGGTTTTAGTGCAAAATTGAAGTTCAGTGTTTACAGTGTGTTTTTTGAGTTCGGCGGTGCGTTGTCAACCCCTTAGCCGGGCGTTAGGCAAAGTGAGTTTTTATCAGCTAAAACGAGTTGAAATTGAACGGTAAATTCCATGCTTTGTGGCTTAACTTAAGCAATAAATCGTCATCACATATTTGTTGTTTCTTGATCGTGTTGGGTTGCTTAGCGCTGTAAATTCAGCGGCAAAATAACCTTCGGCATCCAAACGTCCGCCGAGCATGCTACGCTCGTCACTTTTCTTCCAAATCGCTCAATTTG
>NZ_CAWMCN010000075.1:2189-2367 GCF_963865925.1 Vibrio sp. ZOR0018
GTTGGCATTTTGGTTTATAAATGAATCGATTAGTGTCTTTCAATTTTACAAAAAGCTTTGTTCTTGGGTTTTGAAAGTATCATTGTCAATCGGTTGGCCTAACAAACGGCTCAAGAGGGATTGCCAACGCGTGGCGACTTTAGTGCAAAATTGAAGTTCAGTGTTTACGGTGTGTTTT
>NZ_CAWMCN010000075.1:2377-4455 GCF_963865925.1 Vibrio sp. ZOR0018
TAGTTATGCTTGCAAGTTTTTCTAGTGTTGTAAGTGCTGAAAACGAGTCTCTTGATTGTAAGAATGCGATGAATACACTTGAGATTAATCAGTGTGCAAGTATGGCTTTAGATTCAGCTCAAGCGGAACTAACAAAATATCTTGAAGCGAGTTTTGAGCATAATGCGAATGATCCTGATTTGGTCAGTGCAATCCAAGTGGCTCAGAAAGATTGGCAAAGTTACATGTCTTCTCATTGCAATTCGGTATATACACAATGGCGGGATGGTTCAATTCGTGGTGTTTTGGCGATATCTTGCAAAACGCAGTTAACGAGACAGAGAACACATGAAATCTGGAAGAATTTCTTAACCTATATGGATAGCACGGCGCCGGTTTTGCCAGAGCCCAGTATGGAATGAATCGTCAAGCACGCACATAACAAACGCCTCAAGAGGGACTGTCAACGCGTGGCGTTTCCAGTCCCATTGAGCCGAGGTGGTTACGGTTGTTGTGTTTAAGTTTAGTGGTAATGCGTTGTCAGCCCCTTAGGCGGGCGTTATAACGCGGGAGAGTTATGAGTACAAAAGATCTATCTAAAATGGGCTCGGCACGAGTCTCTATTGAAGGATTTGGTAGTTCCCTTTGTATCCATAAGCAAAATGCTTCTGATGTAGAGGTGAATTTTTACCAACACGCAGCTTCAAAGCTCAAGGGCGTGAATGTTCCCAAACTTTATAAGGTACAAAATAAGGATCTCTTTATTGAGCTTATTCCAAATCGAGTGACATTAAAGGAATTGCAAACCAGTTCGAACGTATTTGAGCAGTTGGCTAGTATTCATTGTTCAAAATATAAACCTTGTTTTAGTACCAAAGAGCATCATTGGTCAGCTATTTCAACAGAGTCAGCTCTTGAGGCCTTAAGCCTTCCTCGCTCTTCTCAAAGTACGATAGTATCAATACAAGCTTTGTCTCAGGTTCTATTTGAGCATTCATGCTTAATTTCGGGCGATACAAATGATGGAAATTGGGGCATCAGACAAAATGGTGAATTGGTGCTGTTTGACTGGGAGCGTTTTGGTTATGGTAGCCCAGCAATTGATTTGGCTCCCTTAGTACAAGGTTTGGGCTCTATTGATGAGTACGCTTCGATTATCGAGCGATACACCCAACACAATTCATCATTTACATCGGATGAGTTAACGAAGCATTTGGTTATTGCAAAGTGTTGGATAGTTATTGAGGTAGTTAACATACTGATAAGTCGTAATAAACCTGAAGCAGCAACATATATAGACTGGTATCAAAAGAATGTACCTGCTTGGTTAGGTGCGGTAGAAAATGCGTTATAACAAACGCTTTAAGACGGATTCGCAACGCGTGGCACTTTCATCATGCGTTAACTTCAGTGATTTCGGTGGTGTGCAGAAATATCGCATTGCGTTGCTCACCACTTAAGCGGGCGTTATGGCGCAAGGTGAAAAATGGATACTATCGTTGATTTAGTTAGAAAAGATCCCGTTCGATTTGAAGCACTGGAATGTGTTTACCAGCTTGAATTGCCTCAGTGCTACATAGCCGCAGGTTTTGTGCGAAACCTTGTCTGGGACTTTTTACATCGCAACGTAAAGCCGACGCCATTAAACGATATTGATGTCATTTTCTTCGATGCTGATTGTGTCGATTCAGATTATGAAAAATCACTTGAACTCAAGTTATCGGAGCAAATGCCCCAGATCAATTGGCAAGTGAAAAATCAAGCCAAGATGCACTTACAAAATGGCGACGATCCTTACCAAAGCACATTGGATGCCATGAGCTATTGGCCTGAAAAAGAAACGGCGGTAGCAGTGAGAAAAGTCGAGCACGATCATTATGAATGTATATCAGCCTTTGGTTTCGAGAGTTTATTTCAAGGTTTAATCACACATAATCCTAAACGAGCATATGGAACCTTCGAAAATCGAGTAAAGTCAAAGGGTTGGCTAGTTATATGGCCTAACTTGAGAATTGCGCCATAACAAACGCTTCAAGAGGGACAGCCAACGCGCGGCATTTTTACTATGCGTTGGTTTTTGTGGTTACGGTGTTATGCGG
>NZ_CAWMCN010000076.1:0-314 GCF_963865925.1 Vibrio sp. ZOR0018
AAGTAATTCGTTCTCTATACTGAGTATTGGTTAAAAAACTGCATAACAAACGGCTCAAGAGGGATTGCCAACGCGTGGCGGCTTTAGTGCAAAATTGAAATCCAGTGTTTACGGTGTTTTTTTGAGTCTGGCGGTGCGTTGTCAACCCCTTAGCCGGGCGTTAGGCAAAGTGAGTTTTTATCAGCTAAATCGAGTTGGAATTGAGCGGTAAATTCCATGTTCTCATGGCTTAAGTTAAGCAATAAATAATCATCACATATTTGCTGTTTCATGATCGCGTTGGGTTGTTTCTCGCTGTGAATTCATCGGCAAAA
>NZ_CAWMCN010000077.1:0-629 GCF_963865925.1 Vibrio sp. ZOR0018
ACTATGCGTTGGTTTTTGTGATTACGGTGTTATGCGGTAAGTTGGTAGTAGCGTTGTCTGCCCCTTAAGCGGGCGTTATGAAGCTTTGGCTTTTCTGGAACTTATTGCTAAATAGAGGAACGTGACATAATAAATGCTCAGCCCCTCTAGAATTTAGTATACGTGTTATGTTCGTTGACAATATTAATAAGGTTAATCTATTGGATAAGCATCGTCGTGACAGCTTTCGCATACATCCATTTCATTACAAGAGTACACTTCGCCATTGATCTCTTTTCCACAAAGTTCACATTCCATCTCATTATGCTCCGTTGACTAAAATGTCTGTTAAGGCTATCAGTTGAGAAAATGAATGACAATCTTGACTATCATTAGATAAGACGTAAGTCTCATGTAAGTGTTTGTTTTGTTATATTGTTCAACGAGATTCAGCTTCATAACAAACTGTTCAAGAGGGATTCGCAACGCGTGGCATTTTCACTATGCGTAGGTTTAAGTGGTTAAGGTGGTATGCGGTGGCTTCGGTATTGCGTTGCTCACCCCTTAACAGGGCGTTAGGCAAAGTGAGTTTTTATCAGCTAAATCGAGTTGGAATTGAACGGTAAATTCCATGTTTTCTGGCTTAAGTT
>NZ_CAWMCN010000078.1:0-1011 GCF_963865925.1 Vibrio sp. ZOR0018
ATTGAATTTGCATAACAAACGGCTCAAGAGGGATTGCCAACGCGTGGCGACTTTAGTGCAAAATTGAAGTTCAGTGTTTAAGTGTGTTTTTTAAGTTCGGCGGTGCGTTGTCAACCCCTTAGCCGGGCGTTATATGACTAAAGGAGTCCAGCTTTGATCAGATGGGATCATGTTGCAGATCATGTTGATTTCAATCTTGAAATTTCTGTGGAAGACTTTTTAATATCGATTCCCCGAAATGGTAAAGTTTTAGATTTTGGTTGTGGTTACGGACGTATTTCAAATCAGCTTCAGAAGTTGGGTTATAAGGATTTAGTTGGTGTAGATTCATCAAAAGAAATGATTAATCGAGGTCTAACCGACTATCCTGAACTTGATTTACGTTATCAACAAGATGGTTTATTTTCTTTTTCAGACAATGATTTTGATGCGATAGTGGTATGTGCAGTATTGACTTGTATACCTGTTCAGGATTCTCGTGAAAAAGTAGTATCTGAACTCTGGCGGGTTTTGAAACCCAACGGTGTGTTGTATTTAGCTGAGTTTTGTTCAATCGAAAGCCTACACTTTTTATCAGGTTTAGGTATCGAAATGTGGCATAGTCGGCCAAAAGAGATTGAGGCTTTGCTATCAAACTTCAGTATTGAATTGTCGAAAGTATCTGAAACTTCAACTATTTCAGGTCATGTCAGTAATGAGGTTCATATCATCGCGCGTAAAGTCATATAACAAACGGTTCAAGAGGGACAGCCAACGCGCGGCATTTTTATTATGCGTTGGTTTTTGTATTTACGGTGTTATGCGGAAGCTTGGTAGTAGCGTTGGCTGCCCCTTAACCGGGCGTTATGCAACTCAGGGAAATTTAGGGGTTCAATCTTTTTAGATTTCTCCGGCCATTCATTTTGTGTTGTCGGCAAATGAGCACTTTTATCCTCAGATTCGTGGTTCACTCAAACCGTAAAACAGGCAAGGTTCTTTGTTTGCCTCAATCAGTTTTAGCGTTGGCGTGTT
>NZ_CAWMCN010000079.1:0-22761 GCF_963865925.1 Vibrio sp. ZOR0018
TGCGCGCTCATAGCTCAGCTGGATAGAGTACCTGGCTACGAACCAGGCGGTCGGAGGTTCGAATCCTCCTGAGCGCGCCATTTATTAAGAAGCCTCGCATTGTGCGGGGCTTTTTTTATGTTGGTTTTTTGTTGCTATTTTGTTAAATTGAAAATGGCAACTATTTGTTTTATCTTGTTAATCTGCAATGTTTTAACTCCCTCTCAGTATCTGCATCATTTTTTGATTAACGTAGCCGTATTGGCTAGTTAAATGCCCTTCTTAATAGAGAAAATTCAGAGTTTTGTGATTTGTGTGAGTAATTGTTCGCCGATTTTGTGTGTTATCTACAAGAGTCCCTTAAACAAAATTGACAATTATTAACCAATCGAGATAATCCTAGTCCACTTGCCAAGATCGCATTTGTAAAAATGCGTAGCAATTGTTGTCAGGATGACACAGAAAGGAAGCAACATGACTACTATTGGAAGCCTATTAGTTGACGCAGCCACCCTTATGATTACGGGGATGGCTGTAGTCTTTATTTTTCTAACTATTCTCGTTTATCTCGTTCGGTTAATGTCAACCTTGGTACCGGAAGAAGTACCACAACCGATCGCAGCACCGATTCAACATCGAAAAGTTCAACCAACCCCTTCAGCTGTGAGCCCGCAAATTGTGGCGGCAATTTCTGCAGCAGTGCATCAGCACCGCGCATTAGCTAAATAGCATAGAAAGGATGAAAAGGAGTTTATGAGCATGTCTAAACCACTAGCTATTACGGATGTGGTCCTTCGTGATGCCCATCAGTCACTATTTGCCACGCGCATGCGTATCGAAGACATGCTGCCTATTGCAGCAGAGCTCGATAAGATCGGTTATTGGTCACTGGAAACTTGGGGAGGAGCAACGTTTGATGCTTGCATCCGTTTTCTCGGTGAAGATCCATGGGAGCGTTTACGTTCGCTTAAGCAAGCGATGCCCAATACCCCAATGCAAATGTTGCTACGCGGCCAGAATTTACTAGGCTATCGCCACTATGCCGACGATGTTGTTGAAAAGTTTGTCGAACGAGCTCACACGAATGGTATGGATGTTTTCCGTATTTTTGATGCGATGAATGATGTTCGCAATTTTGAAAAAGCGGTCAAAGCGACAATTGATGTTGGCGCACACGCGCAGGGTACACTCTCTTACACCACTAGCCCTGTTCATAATTCAGATACTTGGGTTGATCTTGCCAAGCGGTTGGAAGATCTCGGCTGCCACTCTTTGTGTATTAAAGATATGTCTGGGTTGCTCAAGCCGTATGAAGCTGAAGATCTGATCACCCGTATTAAATCCTCTTGTGCCGTACCTTTAGCACTGCACAGCCATGCAACGACTGGTCTTTCAGCGGCAACAGCCGTTAAAGCGGTAGAAGCTGGTATCGATATTTTGGATACTGCTATCTCTTCAATGAGCCAAACTTATGGCCACACACCAACCGAAACAGTGGTCGCTATGCTTGAAGGAACCGAGCGTGATACGGGCTTGAGCCTGACACAGCTTGAACCGATTGCCACTTATTTTCGTGAAGTGCGTAAGAAATACGCTAAATGGGAAGGACAGTTAAAAGGTGTCGATTCTCGTATTCTTATTGCGCAGGTTCCTGGTGGTATGTTGACTAATATGGAAGGTCAACTAAAAGAACAAGGAGCGGCCGATCGCCTTGATGAGGTTCTTGAAGAGATCCCTCGTGTGCGAAAAGATTTAGGTTTCATTCCCCTTGTGACTCCAACATCTCAAATCGTGGGAACACAAGCGGTGATCAACGTCCTGACTGGTGAGCGCTATAAGAGCATCACGAAAGAAACTGCAGGGGTATTAAAAGGTGAATACGGTGCCACGCCTGCGCCAGTGAATACTGAGTTGCAAGCCAAGGTGTTGGGTAATCTTACGCCGATCACTTGCCGTCCAGCCGATTTGTTGGATGCAGAAATGGCCGTGTTGACCACTGAATTGCTTGAAAAGGCAAAAGCAGAGGGAATTTCATTAGCTACAGATACGGTGGATGATGTTCTGACTTATGCATTGTTTCCACAAGTCGGTTTGAAGTTCTTGAAAAATCGTCACAATCCGGATGCATTTGAGCCTGCGCCAACCTTGGAGTCAGCCAAACCTACACCTGCCACCGTTGTGACAAAAGGTGGTATTGAAACCTACAGTGTTAAAGTGGATGGGCAAATTTACACGGTTGAAGTGGGACCACAAGGCCAGCTTAGCTCAATTGCTGCCAGCCAGTCTCAAGCAGCACAGTCATCAAGCGTGCCGGCAAGTAACAATGCAGAAGCGGTTCCTTCACCACTCGCTGGCAACATTTTTAAAGTGAATGTTCAAGCCGGTTCTGAGGTGTTAGAAGGGGATGTGTTAGTGATTCTGGAAGCGATGAAGATGGAAACTGAGATCCGTGCGGCACGTGGCGGTATTGTTCAAGATCTTCATGTCAAAGAGGGTGATGCTGTGACTGTTGGTGCACCATTGCTGAGCTTAGCGTAAGGGAGAACCATGGACGGATTATTGACCTTATGGTCTGAAACAGGGATCGCTAATTTTCAGCTAGGCCAAATCTGCATGATTTTGGTCGGTTGTTTACTGCTGTTTTTGGCTATTCGCAAAGGCTTTGAGCCACTGCTGTTATTGCCGATCGGCTTTGGTGCGATTTTAGCGAATATTCCGAATGCGGGTTTTACCGAACCCGGCGGTCTGCTTTATTACGTTTATCATGTTGGTATTGAGACGGGCGTTTTTCCACTGCTGATTTTTATGGGCGTGGGCGCGATGACCGATTTCGGGGCGTTGATTGCAAACCCTAAAACGTTATGGCTAGGTGCGGCCGCTCAGTTTGGTATTTTCGCCACCCTGTTTGGTGCGATATTACTCAACTATGTACCGGGTATGGAATTTACCATGGCCGATGCTGCGTCCATCGCCATCATTGGTGGAGCCGATGGCCCAACCGCTATTTTCCTTGCCAGTAAATTATCGCCGGATTTATTAGGTGCAATCGCTGTGGCGGCTTATAGCTATATGGCATTAGTTCCTATCATTCAGCCACCGATTATGAAGGCACTTACAACATCTGAGGAGCGAAAAATCAAAATGGCTCAGCTACGCCACGTTGGGAAGACAGAAAAAATACTGTTTCCTCTGGCGGTGCTATTGATGACGATTCTATTTTTACCGTCAGCAACGCCATTAGTGGGTATGTTCTGTCTAGGTAATTTAATGCGTGAATCGGGTGTGGTTGAGCGTCTATCCAAGACAGCGCAAAATGAACTGATCAACATCGTTACTATCTTCTTAGGCTTAGGCGTTGGTTCTAAACTGCAGGCTGATAAGTTTTTGAACTTGGAAACATTAGGTATTTTGGCGCTCGGTGCTATTGCTTTCAGTATTGGTACGGCTGGTGGTGTGTTGATGGCGAAAGTGCTTAATAAATTCTCGAAAGAGGATATTAACCCTCTCATTGGTGCGGCTGGTGTGTCTGCGGTACCGATGGCGGCGCGAGTAGTGAACAAAGTGGGGCTTGAAGCTAATCCACAGAACTTCTTATTGATGCACGCCATGGGGCCAAATGTAGCAGGTGTACTGGGCTCTGCAGTTGCGGCGGGTGTTTTGCTTGCTCTTGTTGGCTAAGCCTAGACGAGCTGATGGTTATTTTGCGAGCTAAAGATTAACTAGAAGCAATAAAATGGTATATATTCAAAGGGATGCTGAGGCATCCCTTTCTTTTTATCAATAGGGAAGTTTGACATGGATAATAAACAGATCGCAATTACTGAGTTTGGTGGACCAGAGGTGCTCGTTATTCAAACCAGTGACGTTCCTCAACCTAAAGCTGGCGAAGTGTTAGTAAAAGTGGCGTTTGCTGGTGTAAACCCTATTGATGTAAAAACTCGGGCTGGTCTGGGGTGGGCTGCAGCGCAAAACAAAGATAAGCTGCCATGGGTGCCAGGTTACGATATTTCTGGACAAGTTGTTGAGGTGGGGGAAGATAATCGCCGCTTTCAAATTGGAGATAATGTGGCGGGCTTTGTTGGGTTTCCGTTGCGTGGTGGCGGTTACAGCCAATACCTGTGTGTGGCAGAAAGCGAACTCAGCCTTGTTCCTGATGCTGTGACCTTAGAAGCAGCAGCGGTGCTGCCACTGGCAGGGCAAACGGCGGCGCAAGCCCTAAATAAAGCGCAAGTGAAAGAGGGGGATCGCGTATTGATCCTCGCAGGCGCTGGTGGTGTCGGGCACTTAGCGGTACAAATTGCTTTAGCAGCAAAAGCCGAAGTGTATACCACGTGCAGCGAACAAAATTTGGATTATTTAGCGACTCTTGGTGCTCATGCGATTAATTATAATTTTGCTCCTGCTTCACAGCGTTTAGAAGAAGTGGATGTGCTGATTGATTTAGTCGGGGGTGATGCGGCTCTCGACGCTTTGAAATGCTTGAAAGATCATGCGCGTGTCGTTACTGTTCCCACTCTAAGTGCTGAGCTTATCTGTGAAAAAGCAAAATTACTTGGTTTTGAAGCCACAGGTATGTTAGTTGATCCTAATCCTGAACAGCTCGATACCATGCTTTATATGGTCAGCGTTGGCTTATTGAAAACGGAAATTCAAGCTGTTTATCCGATGGCGGAAGTGGCTGCGGCTCATCAACAGATTGAAACAAGCCATACTCGAGGCAAAGTTCTTCTTGATATGAAATGTTAGACATTTTTAGCACCTATTTGGAACCGCTCTCGTATTGGTTTGCTGGCTCTGCGCTGTGGGTGCTTTTTTTTAGTGGTTTTCTCAGTGCTACCTTATTACCGGGAAGCTCAGAAGCGAGTTTATTCGCCACATTAAGCCTGAATCAATTTCCCGTATTTTGGGTTATCGCCGTTGCAAGCGCTGGCAATACCCTCGGCGGTCTGACCAACTATTGGCTCGGTATCTGGTTGCCTAATCGAACTGAAAGCGAAAAGCACGGTCATAAAGCGTTAGCTTGGCTCAATAAATATGGTTATTGGGTCCTCTTATTCAGTTGGTTACCTGTGGTGGGCGATGTGCTTTGTTTGGCCGCAGGTTGGCTACGCATGAAATTTTTACCTACTTTTGTCATGATTTTGATCGGCAAAGCACTGCGTTACATCATGCTTGCCGCTGTATTCTATGGTTTTTTCTAAGGAGCTGTTATGAGAAAAATTTGGCTAGGTGCCCTTTCTCTTATTGCCATTTACGGCTGTTCATCAACGGTCGCACCTATCGCTTTTTTTTCATCATTACCGAAAGGGGTTACGCTGATTGAGCAAGTGGATGCTCAACCGGGAAAAGTGATGATCCCTTATGCAAAATATCAGCTCGATAATGGCCTTACTGTCGTGCTCTCACCGGATCACTCAGATCCTTTAGTGCATGTCGATGTCACTTATCATGTGGGTTCGGCACGTGAAGAGGTTGGAAAATCAGGGTTTGCTCATTTCTTTGAACACATGATGTTTCAAGGAACGGAGCACGTTGGCGATCAAGAACATTTTCGTTTGATCACCGAAGCGGGAGGAACCATGAATGGGAGTACTAACCGTGACCGTACTAATTATTACCAAACCGTGCCTTCAAATCAGCTAGAAAAAGTGTTGTGGCTCGAATCTGATCGGATGGGATTTTTACTCAACGCGGTTTCTCAACGTAAATTTGAGATCCAACGTGACACAGTAAAAAACGAACGTGCACAAAACTACGACAACCGCCCCTATGGCTTGATGTGGGAAAAAATGGCGGAGGCGATGTATGCCGAAGGACACCCTTATTCATGGCAAACCATTGGTTATGTCGAAGATCTTGACCGAGTGGACGTCAACGATCTTAAAGCGTTTTTCTTACGTTGGTATGGGCCGAATAATGCAGTGCTGACCATTGGTGGTGATATTGATGTTCAGCAAACACTTGAATGGGTTAATCAATATTTTGGCACCATACCGGCAGGCCCAGCCGTTGATAACGCACCTAAACAGCTGGCCCAGTTGGCGCAAGATCGTTTCATTACCTTGGAAGATCGTATTCAGCAACCCATGGTTGTGGTGGGCTGGCCGACAGAATATCGCGGTGCTCAAAGTCAAGCCTCGTTAGATGCGCTTGCCAAAGTGTTAGGCAGCGGTACCAATAGTTATCTCTACCAAGCGTTGGTCAAAACTCAAAAAGCCGTCAATGCGGGTGCATTCCAAGATTGCGCCGAATTGGCTTGTACCTTCTATGTTTATGCCATGGCCCCTTCGGGTGAAAAGGCTCAGCTTGCTCCTTTGTATCGAGAGTTAATGCAAACGCTCAGTCAGTTTGAGCAGCAAGGGGTAGATCAGAGTCGACTTGATCAAATTACCGGTATGGCGGAAGCGAATGCGGTCTTTGCGCTGCAAAGCGTATCTGGAAAAGTGACGCAGCTTGCGTCCAACGAAACGTTTTATGGGCAGCCTGATCGCCTAGAGCAGCAATTAGCTCAGATTCATGCGGTCACCCCAGAGTCAATTCAACAGGCTTATCAGCGCTTCATTGCTCATCAACATAAGGTTACCTTAAGTGTTGTACCTAAACATAAAGCCGATCTTGCCGTTCAAAAAGCCAATTTCGTACCCCCTAAAAGAGTGCTACCTGAGCATCAAACGATAACCGAAGATCAATTGGCTTATCGCCAGGTTGAAGATCAATTTGATCGCTCAATCATGCCTTCTGTGGCAAAAGGTGTGAAAGCACAAATGCCGACATTGTATGAACTCTATTTTGATAACGGTATTGAGTTATTAGCCACACAAACCAGCGAAACGCCGACCGTGCTAATTAATATCAATTTACCGGCAGGGGAGCGACACGCCGCGCGTGGCAAAGAAGGGTTAGCTAATTTAACCGCGGCGCTACTTGAAGAAGGCTCAACTCGACGCTCAGTGGAAGCGATTCAAGCTCAACTCGACACGTTAGGTTCGACTATCAGTGTTACTGCCAATGAGTATTCGACCAGTATTATCGTCTCTAGTTTGAAGAAGAATGTTGCAGCGACATTGGATGTGGTTGAAGAAGTTTTATTTCATCCTGCTTTCAAAGAGAATGATTTTACACGGCTGAAGCAGCAGATGCTGGAAGGGTTGGTTTATCAGCATCAAACACCGGGATGGCTTGCTTCACAAGCTACTCGTCAAGTACTGTTTGGCAACTCTATTTTTGCGCGTTCAAGTGAAGGCACTGAGCAATCACTAAACGATTTAACATTAGAAGATGTAAAACGCTTTTATGCGAAACATTACACGCCACATGGTACGCAAATCGTTGTTGTTGGCGACATTTCCAAAAAAGAGGTCGCTAAACAGTTAACCTTTTTAGGGCAGTGGCGCGGTGAAGCTTCTCCTTTGTTACGTCCCCAAGTGGTGAACTCACTGACAGAGCGGAAGATATATCTGGTTGATAAGCCTGATGCGCCGCAGAGCATTGTTCGTTTTGTGCGAAAAGGGTTGCCTTTTGATGCTACTGGCGAGCTTTTTCTCAGCCAACTGGCTAACTTCAATTTAGCGGGCAACTTTAACAGCCGCATTAATCAGAATTTGCGTGAAGATAAAGGCTACACCTATGGCGCTGGGAGTTATTTCGCGAGCAATCGAGAAGTGGGCGCTATTGTTTTCAATGCTCAAGTGCGTGCTGATGCCACCGTAGCTTCAATCGTTGAAATAGAAAAAGAGATGGCAACATTCAGTCAAAGTGGCTTAACCGACCAAGAGCTAAAATTTATGCGCCTTGCTGTTGGCCAACAAGATGCACTGACGTATGAAACACCATCACAAAAAGCGCAGTTGCTTAGTAATATTTTGACCTATAGTTTGGATGAAGATTACCTACAGCAACGAAATGAACTGGTGGAAAACGTAAAAAAATCAACGCTCAATAAACTCGCCGCTAAATGGTTTGCACCACAAGAGTATCAAATTATCGTGGTGGGTGATGCGAAAACGTTGAAGCCACAACTTGAAAAATTAGATATTCCCGTAGAAGAGCTTGAAATCATCCGCTAGAGTACACATTTATAGGGGGCAGATTGTTTGCCTCCATTCTACTCTCTTGCTGAGTTAGAGCCGCTTTCATTCGGATCATTCACCTATAAGCGAATCATTATTTTGACTAATTTTGCCGCACGACTTGAACAAGTCACTAAAAAATCAGAAGTGTTTAAGCAGTTTGGCCGAGGCGTTGAGCGTGAAACGTTACGCTATACCCCAGAAGGCTCGTTAGCTCTGACTCCTCATCCAGAAGCACTCGGCAGCGCATTAACCAACCGTTGGATCACCACTGATTTTGCGGAGTCATTGCTTGAATTTATTACACCAGTCTCTCATGACGTGCCGACTTTACTCTCACAACTGGCGGATATTCACCATTTTGCTCAAACCAAATTGGGTGACGAAAAGATGTGGCCGCTTTCTATGCCTTGTTATGTTGGCAGCGAAGATGATATCGAACTGGCGCAATATGGTTCATCGAATACGGGTAAAATGAAAACCCTTTATCGAGAAGGCTTAAAGCGTCGTTACGGCAGCTTAATGCAGATCATTTCTGGCGTACATTTCAATTTTTCATTTCCAGAATCATTTTGGGATGCCTTGCATGGCGAGCAAACTGAATCCCAGCGTACTGAGACAAAATCGGAAGCCTATTTTGGTGTGATTCGTAATTACTACCGTTTTGGCTGGCTTATTCCCTATTTCTTTGGCGCATCACCTGCGTTATGTTCATCGTTTGTGCGCGGACGTGAAAGCCATCTGCCATTTGAAAATATTGGTAAAACGCTTTATTTGCCTCATGCTACCTCGTTGCGCCTCAGTGATTTAGGTTATACCAATAGCGCGCAAAGTGGCTTGCAAATTGGTTTTAATAGCTTGGATCAATATCTAGAAGGGTTGAATCAGGCGATCCGCACTCCATCAAAAGAGTTTGCAGAACTAGGCGTGTATGTCGATGGTGAACATCGTCAGCTCAACAGCAATGTTTTGCAGATAGAAAACGAACTCTATGCACCGATCCGTCCTAAGCGTGTGGCCAAAAATGACGAAAAGCCGTCACAAGCGTTAGAGAGAGGCGGAGTCGAATACATCGAAGTGCGTTCGTTAGACGTAAACCCGTTTAGCCCGATTGGTATTACTGAAGATCAAGTGCGTTTTCTCGATCTGTTCCTCACTTGGACAGCTCTTTCAGATTCAGATCCGATGGACAATTGTGAGCTGGCATGTTGGCGAGATAACTGGAACAAAGTGATTTTAGAAGGTCGTAAACCAGGTTTAGAGTTACAAATTGGCTGTCGCGGAGAGAAACTGACGCTGCAAGCGTGGGCGCATAATGTATTCGATGACTTACGCAAAATAGCGCAAGTAATGGATAGCGCTTGTGGTGGCAACGCATACCAAGCCGTATGCGAGAAACTAAGCTCGTGGATTGATAATCCAGAATTAACCTTTTCCGCCCAACTACTTGAACAGACTAAACAGTTTGGAGGGCTCGGTAAGGTAGGTTGTGCATTAGGAGCCGAATACCGACAAGCCAACCTGGCACATCACTATCAAACTTATTCTGAGTCTGTGATGGAAGAGGAAGTGCTACGTTCTCGAGCCGCTCAGCAACAGATAGAACAACACGATACTCAAAGTTTTGAAGAATTTCTTGAAAGCTATTTTTCGTACCTAAAATGATCTCTCGATCATAATCTAACATTGATAGGCAGAGCATCGCTCTTTGCCAAATAAGGAGAAAGCAATGCCATTACTCGACAGTTTTACTGTAGATCACACTCGTATGCATGCGCCTGCGGTACGTGTGGCAAAAAATATGCAGACGCCTAAAGGGGATACAATCACCGTATTTGATCTCCGTTTTACTGCTCCAAACAAAGATATTCTTTCAGAAAAAGGGATCCACACTTTAGAGCATTTATACGCTGGCTTTATGCGCGCGCACTTAAATGGTCATGATGTAGAAATCATCGACATCTCACCTATGGGCTGCCGTACAGGTTTTTACATGAGTTTGATTGGTGCGCCAACAGAAGCGCAAGTGGCGCAAGCGTGGTTAGCGGCGATGCATGATGTGCTAAAAGTAGAGAGCCAAGATCAGATCCCTGAACTAAACGAATACCAATGTGGTACAGCCTCAATGCACTCGTTAACAGAAGCTAAAGAGATTGCTCAAGCGATTATCACGGCAGGTATTGCGGTGAATAAAAATGATGAGCTTGCTTTACCTGAGTCGATGCTCAAAGAGCTGAAAGTGGATTAAAGATCGCCAGATCTGGCCCTTTAAAAACAAAAAGCTTGGCAGTGACCAAGCTTTTTTCTTTCTTTTATGCAGTGACTGGCGATTAATGTTTTTTGGTTTTGCGTGGAAAGACTTTAACCTGCTTAATGCGGTTTTCTTCTACATCCACAATCTCCATCGCATGACCAGAGACTTTGACACTTAAATGGCTACTTGGAATATCTTCAAGGTGCTCCAAAAGTAAACCGTTTAAGGTTCTTGGGCCCGTCGTTGGCAGTTTCCACTTCAGCCCTTTGTTAATGTCACGGATATTTGCGCTGCCATCAATCAAGAAGCTGCCATCACTTTGTGGTGTAATTTCATCGGCTAAGCTTGGTGCCATTGAGGTGGTGAATTCCCCCACAATCTCTTCGAGAATATCTTCAACAGTGATCAAGCCATTGATATCACCGTATTCATCAACGATCAGGCCAATCCGCTCTTTGTTGCGTTGGAATTTAAGTAATTGTACGTTGAGCGGTGTGCCTTCCGGGATGAAGTAGACTTCATCAGCGGCACGTAAAATCATCTCTTTATTGAACTCTTTTTTTTCCAACATCAAACGAGAAGCATCACGAAGGCGCAATATGCCCACCGCTTCATCAATTTTGTCTCGGTAAAGCACCACGCGTCCGTGTGGCGAGTGAGTTAACTGACGCACGATAGATTTCCAATCATCGTTAATATTGATACCAGTAATTTCGTTACGTGGGATCATGATGTCGTTCACCGTAACATGTTCGAGATCGAGAATGGAAAGCAGCATATCTTGGTGGCGACGAGGAATAAGACCACCCGCTTCGTTGACGACGGTTCTCAACTCTTCAGAGCTTAGATGATCCTCCGCCCCATGCTTGGCCTTAAGGCCTAGTAAGCGGATGAAACCATTGGTGATGAAGTTAATGAACATCACCAATGGTGACAATATCTTCATTAAGAAGGTCAGTAAGATGCTGCTGGCGTAAGAGACGCGTTCAGGGTAAAGCGCTGCTAATGTTTTTGGCGTCACTTCAGCAAAAACCAGAACGACCAACGTCAGCGCACCAGTGGCAATGGCCACTCCTAGATCCCCATAAAGGCGCATACCAATAATAGTGGCAATTGCAGAAGCTAAAATATTGACTAGGTTGTTGCCAATGAGGATCAAACCAATGAGGCGATCTGGACGATCAAGCAGTTTTTCAACACGCTTTGCACCTTTGTGGCCGGTATTGGCCAAGTGCTTTAAGCGGTAGCGGTTCAAAGACATCATGCCGGTTTCTGAACCTGAAAAATAAGCCGAAATTACGATGAGACCCGCGAGTAGTGCAAACAATATACCCGTTGAAATGTCGTCCAAAACGTGGTTTTTCCTTATAAATAGTGTGATTAAGTAATGATCTAATTAAATGAATGTGTCAATACGCTATCAAACGTGTTGAGTTAGCTCAAAATGATTTCTTTTACAAAACGGCTACCAAAGTAGGCCAGTGTGAGTAAGGTTGCACCAGCGACAGCAAACCAAGTTACTTTTCTACCGCGCCAACCTTTTCGGTAATGTCCCCACAACAATACAGAATAGACAACCCAAGCAATGAAAGACAAAATGCCTTTATGCGCTTTGCCTTGAGCAAACATATCACCGACAAAATCAAAACCAGTAATCAAGGTACCAGTAAGTAATACGTTACCTATCAAGATGATTTTAAACAGTTGCCTTTCTACCATCAGTAGTGGTGGCAAATTGGGGTTGATGGTTAGCATCTTCTTTTTCTTTAGCTTGTGGTCCAGCCAAGCCAATTGCAAGGCGTAGAGTGCGCCAATCGAAAGGGTTGAATACGAAAATAGTGCTAGAGAAATATGCAACAACAGTGGCGGATTGTTTTCTAAGTGAGTCATGAACATGCTTGGAAGAAATGAGGCGGCGCTGACGTTGATCGCGGCGAAGCTATACACCACCGGCAACAGAAACCACAATCGCGTTTTTAACATCGCAATGCTCATCACCAGTGAGATGATAAAGCTTATCAATGATGCCACATTGAGCATACTGAGGTTTTGCCCATTAGCGTTGAAGATTAAATCACTCAGTAACCACGCATGAAAAGCCAGCGCCAGTGCTGAACTGAACAATACTGTCTGCGCACGAATCCCAGTTTGATTAACTAAGCCTGGAATAATGGTCGCTATGGATAAAAAATACAAAATAGTGGCGACTATTGCGATTAAGTTTTCCATACTTCTTACAAAATGGTGGCTGAATTGGCGAATTATACCTTGCATCACGATAATGAGCTACGTTGGATACCGATTGATTTGACATATACCCACCTTAGTTGAGGTCATGGTGCAAATAATTAACAGGGTGAAGGCTTTTATTCGATAAATCGCAGAGATAACTCTTTTTGACCCCCCTGTTTTGGGGACCCAATGTTGCGTTTACGGGTTTAAGTCGCTTATCGCGAAGCGTCAATGGGTATGACTATTAGATTGGCTAAGGTATACTGACCCCAATTAATCGCCGAACTAGCGAAGAGACAACGATGTTTGAAAATTTAACGGATCGACTATCCAAGACGCTGAAAAATATCAGCGGCAAAGGCCGTCTCACCGAAGACAATATTAAAGAAACCCTACGCGAAGTGCGCATGGCGCTGCTTGAAGCGGACGTTGCACTGCCTGTAGTGCGTGATTTTGTCGCGCGCGTTAAAGAGGGCGCAGTAGGTGTTGAGGTGTCTAAATCGCTGACACCTGGACAAGAGTTCATCAAGATTGTTCAAGCGCAGCTTGAAGCGGTAATGGGCGAATCCAACGAAGCGCTTAACCTTGCCGCCCAGCCGCCAGCAGTGATTTTAATGGCGGGTTTACAAGGGGCGGGTAAAACCACCAGTGTTGGTAAGCTTGCTAAGCTGCTTAAAGAACGTGATAAAAAGAAAGTACTGGTGGTTTCGGCTGACGTTTATCGCCCAGCGGCGATAAAACAGCTTGAAACGCTAGCTAACGATCTGGACGTTGAATTTTTTCCTTCTTCAGCCGACCAAAAACCGATTGATATCGCCAATGCGGCCATTGACCATGCGAAGAAGAAATTCTTCGATGTGCTGATTGTCGACACTGCAGGCCGTCTTGCTATTGATGAACTGATGATGGCAGAAATCCAAGATCTGCATGCGGCGATTAATCCGATTGAAACATTGTTCGTTGTGGATGCCATGACGGGGCAAGATGCCGCGAACACCGCAAAAGCCTTTGGTGATGCGCTGCCGTTAACAGGGGTTATCTTAACCAAAGTTGATGGTGATGCTCGAGGTGGTGCCGCACTTTCCGTTCGTCATATCACCGGTAAACCGATTAAATTCTTAGGGGTCGGTGAAAAAACTGACGCGCTCGAGCCTTTCCATCCTGATCGTATTGCATCACGCATATTGGGAATGGGCGATGTTCTCTCATTAATTGAAGATCTACAACGTAATGTTGATCACGAGCAAGCAGAACGCCTAGCTAAAAAATTCAAGGAAAAGAAAGGATTTGATTTAGAAGATTTCCGCGAACAGCTCGGGCAAATGCAGAATATGGGTGGCATGATGGGCATGCTCGATAAACTGCCTGGCATGGCAAACCTACCTGCCAACGTGAAAGATAAGGTCGATGATAAGATGTTCAAGCAGATGGAAGCGATCATCTGTTCGATGACCATGCACGAGCGCCAGCACCCAGACATGATAAAAGGTTCACGTAAAAAACGTATCGCGATGGGTTCTGGCACCCAAGTACAAGATGTTAACCGCTTACTGAAACAGTTCACCCAAATGCAGAAAATGATGAAAAAAATGCAGAAAGGGGGCATGAAAGGCATGATGCGTAATATGCAAGGCATGATGGGCGGAATGGGTGGCATGGGCGGCGGCGGTTTCTTTGGTCGTTAACCTAACTCATTGCGATGCTTAAAATTTACTAAAGCGTGATGCTCATCACTGCAAAAGCATAATGCTTCTGCTGGTGAAAAAATAGCTAAACCCCTTGCAAAGCCTCGGAATAAGAGTAAAATTCCGAGGCTTTATTTTGGCACGAGACCCCAGACTGTTTTTCGTAAATGGTTTTTGGGGTTAATTTTATTATTGAGAAAGCAAAGAGGACGACATGGTAACCATTCGTTTGGCACGTCACGGCGCTAAAAAGCGTCCATTTTATCAAATCGTAGTTGCGGATAGCCGTAACGCAGTAACTGGCCGTTTCATCGAGAAAGTAGGTTTCTTTAATCCTACGGCTACTGGCCAAGAAGAAGGCCTACGTGTTGATCTAGATCGCGTTAACCATTGGGTTGGTCAAGGCGCATCTCTATCTGATCGCGTAGCTAAGCTAGTAAAAGACGCTCAAAAAGCGGCTTAATTCTTACTTTTATAGAAGAACATTAGCTTATGTCGATGAAAGGTAAAGAAACAATGAGCAAAGAAAACGAAAAGATTGTTATGGGCAAGTTTGGTGCTACCTATGGCATTCGTGGCTGGCTCAAAGTTTTTTCCTACACAGACGAAGCTGAAAGTATTTTTGATTACAGCCCTTGGTTTATTAACCAAAAAGGCCAGTGGATCGAGTACAAAGTAGAGAGTTGGAAGCGCCATGGTAAGAGTATGGTGGTAAAACTTGAAGGTTTAGATGTTCGAGAAGACGCACATCTACTCACCAACTTTGAAATTGCTATTGATCCCGCATCATTACCAGAATTGTCAGCAGATGAATTCTACTGGCGTGAATTGTTCGGTATGCAAGTTATTACCACCAAGGGGTATAACCTTGGTGAGGTCACTGACCTATTAGAAACTGGCTCCAACGATGTTCTGGTTGTGAAAGCGAATTTGAAAGATGCTTTTGGCCAAAAGGAACGGTTGGTACCGTACCTTGAAGAGCAAGTGATCAAGAATGTTGATCGCGAAGCTCGACGGATCGAAGTTGACTGGGATCCGGCATTCTAACTCTAAAATTTCAGAGCGAGAGAACACATGTGGGTTGGCGTTATAAGCCTATTTCCTGAAATGTTCCGTTCTGTTACTGATTTTGGAGTAACAGGTCAAGCGGTTAAAAAAGGTTTGCTGTCTATTGAAGCTTGGAATCCTCGAGATTTCACTCATGACAAACATCGCACCGTCGATGACAGACCTTACGGTGGTGGTCCTGGAATGCTCATGATGGTTCAGCCTTTGCGCGATGCCATTCATGCAGCAAAACAAGCCGCACCGGGAAAGACGAAAGTCATTTACCTTTCTCCTCAAGGTCGAAAACTCGACCAAAAAGGAGTCGAAGAGCTGGCGACGAATGAGAACCTAGTTCTTATTTGCGGACGCTATGAAGGGGTAGATGAGCGTATCATCCAATCAGAAGTTGACGAAGAATGGTCGATTGGTGATTTTGTGATGACAGGCGGCGAACTGCCAGCGATGACGTTGATTGATTCTGTCTCTCGGTTTGTTCCGGGAGTATTAGGAGATTTCGCATCAGCAGAAGAGGATTCTTTTGCAAATGGCTTGCTAGATTGCCCGCACTATACGCGTCCTGAAGTGTTAGATGGAAAAGAAGTACCTGCGGTACTGAAATCCGGTAATCACGAGGATATTCGTCGCTGGCGACTGAAACAGTCGTTGGGCCGAACTTGGCATAGAAGGCCAGAGCTCCTGGAAAACCTAGCTCTGACTGACGAACAGGAACTATTACTGGTTGAGTTCATTAAAGAAACTCAAATACATCAGTAACCTATTTAATTTAGTATCAGTTTATTCTAGGAATTTTTAAAATGAGTAACATCATCAAGGCTCTTGAAGAAGAGCAAATGAAACAAGGCCTACCTAAATTCGCACCAGGTGACACTGTTGTTGTTCAAGTTAAGGTAAAAGAAGGTGATCGTGAGCGTCTACAGGCTTTTGAAGGCGTTGTAATCGCAATCCGTAACCGTGGCCTACACTCTGCATTCACTGTTCGTAAGATCTCTAACGGTGAAGGTGTTGAGCGTACGTTCCAAACTCACTCTCCAGTGGTTGATAGCATTGAAGTTAAACGCCGCGGTGCAGTACGTCGTGCCAAACTGTACTACCTACGTGAGCGTTCTGGTAAGTCAGCTCGTATCAAAGAGAAACTTGCTAAGAAGTAATGCTATAAACTAGCGTTCTCATAGTAATAAACAGGGGTCGAGTAATCGCCCCCTGTTTTTATATGTACGCTAATATTGATCTTCTGACCAACCATCACTGTCTGACATATCCGGTGCACCGGGAATACTTTTTTCCTCATCGGCCCACTCGCCAAAATCGATCATCTGACATTGTTTGGAACAAAAAGGACGATAAGGGCTCTGTTCTCCCCATTCGACATCGGCTTTGCACTGCGGGCATTTTACAATGGTAATTTTCTTTGACATAACGGACTTCAAGTAACGATGGATAGGCGTAAGTGTATTACCTAACGCAATGGAAAGTAAGAGTCAGTCGGGAATTGAAGCGGAATTGATTAACAGCAGACGGCGAGATCAAACTCGATATCGCGCCCTGTTGCTTGGCCTGATTGGAATTCGATAAACTTAATCGCGAAGCGATTTTTATGTCCAGAGATCATGGGGTATACCCCATACTCAAGTGGGATCGACAAGCGCAAGATATTGGCGTCTTCTGCATCGCTTTGATAAAAACCTAATCGTGCTAGGCGTGCTTTAAAATGGCCCGTTTCGCGGGTTAACTTCAACCAAAGTTGCAACGCATCTGATAACGGTCGCAGCGTTTCCATCCATTGGTGCGCATCTTGGGTCTTCTTTTCTATCGGAATGTGTAGCCAGTAGTGCAGGGCTGGCAGGTCAAAACAGCACGACCCGCCCGGCAAATTAAAACGTTGGCGAATCGTGCTTAAGAAACGATCTTCTTTGAGTGATTGACCAAAGCGTTCAGCGCTCATTAAATTACGATGGACCTCGTCGATCTCTTCAAGGAGCGATAGCAACATTTCTTGATCAACACCATCCACATTGAGCCAGCTACGGTAGTTCAAACGCTGTTTTTCAATATCTTTAGCCAACTCGCTTTTGAGTTGGATCTGTTCGAAGATTTCGAGTAAATCAAACAATGAACGAAAGAAGAGTTGGTGTTGAATACCGTCACGAAACTGAGCGGAATGCATCAACTGGTTAAGCAGCGCTTCGACTCTTAAATAGATACGAGTTTTTTCGTTCAGTGGGTGTTCAAACTTATGCGTGGTCATCTAACTAGCCTTAGGTCCGGTCTGGGTTATTCTTACAGACTTAGGCTGCATATGGCTAGATACTTTTTGTGTAATTCTGTGATTTGAGGCAAAAGTTTTTGGTTTTCTGCGCTATTTTTAATCACATCGTCAGCGTATTGCAATCTTTGCTCACGGCTCGCTTGAGCGGCTAAGATCGAACGGACTTGTTGCTCTGATACCTTGTCTCTTGCCATAGTGCGAGCGATTTGGGTTTTTAGATCAACATCAACCACTAAGATGCGATCGACTAAGGTTTGTAGGTTATTTTCTATCAATAATGGCACAACCAATAAAGCATAAGGCGAGGTGGTTTTTGCTAAATCAGCAATCATTTTTGCACGGATCATTGGGTGAAGAAGCTGATTAAGCCAAGCCTTTTCTTGTTCATCAGCAAAGATCTTTTCTCTTAACGCGGCGCGATCCAATTGTCCATCGGGCTTTAATATGGTGAGGCCAAAGTGCGCGCAAATCGCCGTTAATCCTTCACTACCGGGTTCGACGACTTCTCGAGCGATGATGTCAGCATCCACGACATCAATCGAGAAATGCTGCTGAAATAAATGAGCAACGGTGCTTTTTCCGCTGGCAATCCCGCCGGTTAAACCCACCACTAACCCCATGACGATAACCCCATAATTGAACCTAAATACCAACTCATAATATCGTTACCCCACAACAAGGTTAGCCAGCCAGCAATGGCGAGATAGGGGCCAAAAGGAAAGGCTTTGTCGATCCCTTTTTTTTGCAAGCGCAATTGAATTAGGCCAAAGACAATGCCAACCACAGATGACATGAGGATGATGATGGGCAGATATTGCCAGCCCAACCAAGCGCCGAGAGCAGCCAGCAGTTTGAAATCGCCATAACCCATTCCTTCTTTGCCTGTGACGAGTTTAAACAGCCAATAGACCGACCATAAGCTCAGATAGCCAGCAATGGCGCCGATCACCGCATCTTGCAAACTGACTGGGCTAATGTGCATCAATGATAAGCTGAGGCCCGCCCACAGTAGTGGCAGTGTCAGCTTGTCGGGTAATAGCATGGTATCTAAATCGATAAACGTCGCCGCGATGAGCACAAAAGTGAAAAACAATAGCGCTAGTGAAAAATAACTAAAACCGAAGTGGCTAGCCACGACAAAGCTCATACTGGCGGTGAGCAGTTCAATCAAAGGATAGCGTGCACTGATCGGGCCTTGGCAGCGGGAACATTTCCCTTTTAAAAAGAGCCAACTGAGTAGCGGAATATTGTCAATAATACGGATTGGCGCATCACAGTGTGGGCAGCTAGAACGGGGGACACTGAGCGTGAGTTGCCCTTCCGGTGGCGCAATGTGGTATTCGGGAAAGCAGTCAGCGCACTCTTGTCGCCATTCTCGCTCCATGATTTTGGGTAGACGATAAATGACCACATTGAGAAAACTCCCCACGATTAAGCCAAACAACGCTGCAAAAAGTGGAAAGAGCCAAGGGTAATAAATAAAAACTTCCATGCACAGACTCGATAATTAAAAGATTAGCAGTGCTAATACTATCCTAATACACTCATTAAGTTAAAGATGGGCAAGTACATTGCCACCACCAAACCGCCGACCACCGTACCCAAAAAGACAATGATCAATGGTTCGAGAATTTTGCCTAAGTTATCGACGGTATTATCAACTTCAAATTCGTAAATGGTGGCGACTTTATTGAGCATGTCATCCAATCGGCCTGATTCTTCACCAATCATAACCATTTGCAGCACCATTTCAGGAAAGGCTTCGGTATTACGCATCGCAATATACATTGGCATACCGGCTGCTGTATCACGATAGACCTCATTAATCGCCGTCTCAAAATGGACATTGCCAGCGGTTTTGGCGGTGGTTTTTAAGCTGGCTAAAATCGGAATGCCTGCACTAAAACTGGTGGCGAGTGTGCGACTGAATTTAGCAATAGAGGCTTTGCCTATCACCCCGCCAAGAATGGGAAACTTTAATCCTAATCGGCTGGTTTTTAAGCGTATTAAAAAAGATTTTTGGCGTACTGCTTTCACGGCAATTGTGGTGAGGATTATGATGATGAGTACCCACAAACTGTAACTTTGCACCCAATGAGAGAGTTTCAATACTTGCTGTGTAAACCAAGGTAATTCGGCTCCGAATCCTTTGAACATGCTTTCAAACTCAGGGATCACCATAGTAAGCATTAAGTAAGAAACACCTAACGCGACCAACACCACCATGGTTGGGTAGATGAGCGCTTTAATGACTTTAGCGCGCAGTTGTTCACTTTTTTCTCGATAAGTCGCTAGCCGCTCAAACACTTCAGCCAAGTTACCTGACTGTTCGCCTGTGTGAATGAGATCAACATACAAGGTATCGAAATGGGTGCTGGCGGTACGCATCGCTTTGGAAATTGGCGTTCCGGCTTCAACCCCTTTGGTGACTTGCGACAAAATGGATTTCATTTCGGCTTTGCGATGGTTATCTCCGACCAGTTTTAAGGCTTGCACGATGGGCACGCCCGTGGTCAGCATGGTCGCCAATTGGCGTGTCAGAATGGTGATGTCTCTGGCCTTCACGCGATGAGTCAAGCGGGTGATAAAAGAGACGCCCCCTTTTTTGATTTTTTTGATTTGAATGTGCTGCTCTTTAAGTTTGTCACGCACTTCCAGTTCGGTTAAAGCGAGAGTTTGGCCAGATACTTTTTTGCCCGAACTATTGATGCCTTTCCAACGATAATTTTTGAGTTCTGATTTGATTTTTGTGTTCATACAATAGAGTCACTCAATGGCTAGCTAAGAGGGATCAAAGCGTTAGAAATAGAGCACGCGTTGCAGCTCTTTGAAGCTGGTTAGGCCGTTTTTGAGCTTTTCAATGCCTGATTCTTGTAGTGTCTGCATTCCGTTGGCTTTCGCGATCTGTTCTATTTGATGAATGCTTGCTTTTTGCATAATCGCTTCGGCCAGCTGTGGGTTAAACGCCATCACTTCATAAATGCCGACTCGACCTGAATAGCCCCCTGTGCATTCGTTGCAACCATGCGGGTTCGCTTCATAAATGGTTTCCGTCGCTAGCAGTTGAAAATGTTGCTGCAACTGTATTGAGGGCACGACGGCAATTTTGCAGTGCCGACAAAGGCGACGAGCTAAACGCTGGGCAATAATTAAACTGAGTGAAGAGGCTAAGTTAAACGCTTCAATTCCCATATTACTCAAGCGAATTACCGTTTCGGCGGCGGAGTTAGTATGCAAGGTAGAAAGAACTAAATGCCCGGTTTGTGCCGCTTTCACGGCGATTTCGGCAGTTTCTAAATCGCGGATTTCGCCAACCATCACAATGTCGGGATCTTGCCGTAAGAAGGAGCGTAATGCTTGCGCAAAGCCAAAGCCAATTTTTGGCTGCACTTGAACTTGGTTAATACCGGATAAGTTAATTTCAACCGGATCTTCAGCGGTAGAAATGTTCACTTCAGCAGTATTTAAAATGCGTAGCCCCGTATAGAGCGAGACGGTTTTTCCGCTGCCCGTCGGGCCCGTCATTAAAATCATCCCTTGTGGTTTTTTCAGCGCAGCTAAGTAGAGCTGTTTTTGCTGGTCGTTATAACCCAATTTGTCGATATCTAAGTTAGCAGCGCTGCTATCGAGTAGACGTAGCACGATTTTTTCACCCCATAAAGTGGGGAGGCTGGAAACGCGCATATCGATGGCGGTGTCTTGATTCAACCGCAGTTTAATTCGTCCATCTTGTGGTAAGCGCCGCTCGGCAATATCGAGTTTGGATAAAATCTTGAGCCGCGCGGCAAGCCGGCGACTTAAGTTACTTGAGGGACGCTGCGTTTCCACCAAAATACCATCACAGCGCAATCGTACTCGGTAAAGCGCTTCGTACGGTTCGAAATGGATATCGGATGCGCCTTTTCGCACCGCATCAAGCAGGATTTGGTTAATAAAGCGGCTGACTGGGGCGTCATCTTGGCTGAGGTCTTCAATCGATTGAATCTCATCATCAGATAGCTTAACTAAGTTCGCCAGTTCATCTTGGCTGATCTCTTTCCCTGAAGAAGAGGATCCTTGAATTGTTCGGCCATACAAGCGCCGGATGGCTGCTTGCAGCGCTTTGTAGTCGGCTAAAACCAGTTCGACTTGTAAGCCTGTCGCAAAGCGAAAATCATCTTCCACTTGTAAATGGGTCGGGTCGGAAACTGCGATGGTCAGGGTTTGGCCATTATTGGCAATCGGCAGTGCTTGGTAACGGGTGATGAGGTCACGCAAACCAAGCTGTTGGCAGAGCAGTGGGTAGTCGTAGCGGGTTAAGTCGGTGTCTGGTAGGCCAAAAAGGGTACTTAATTGCTCAGTCAGATCATGAGGATGGAAAAAATCCAATGCGAGCAAAGCTTCTGGCACGCTTGCACCAGACGCTTTGATATGTTCAATAACTGCGTGTTCTTGCGTCGGGCTCAATATCTGAGCCTGACGCAGAATCGCAGGTAGGTTGCTTAGCATTTGTATTTCTTAGCTACAACCTTTTGGTTTTAACTCTAATGCCACATCAGTACTGCAACTCCATGCACCACTAGCATTTCTTTTCACAGCAACTTTTTTACTTACCATGTCTGGGCTAACACCTGTGCCATTGAAGGTGAATAAAATGTCCCCTGCTGCCGATGAGGCATTATCATAAGTTATGATACCAAGAGGGGATGTTGGAATAGCAAGAGCTGCTGATGTGCTAGGGAAGCTACCTTGGGTTAGCACGTATGTTTCGACGTTTGTTCTGTGGCCCGTAATTGAAGCTAAAGCTGCTGCAGCCTCACTTTTTGCCACATATTTTTGATATTGCGGAACTGCAATTGCGGCTAGAACACCGACGATAGCTACCACAATCATCAATTCAATTAAGGTAAAACCACTTTGTTTCGTTTTCTTATTTGTGTTCATTATTTGATTTGCTCCGTTTGAACGCATAAGGATGGGCAGAGCATAAGAAGCTTGTGGGTTGGTGTGAATGAGATAAAGAGCAGTGCGCGAGCGATTTGGATTTTTTACCTGTTTAGTTGCATATATCAATCACTGAAATACGACTGACTTAAAAATGCCGTCTTGCTTTTGATACGCAAGCAATAAAAAAGGAAGCTCGTCCGGCTTAATGCCGATCAGTTAAGACTTTAATCGGCAGATCAGTTGAATGATCCTACCTTTATGTAAAAATCCGATAGACCCTGT
>NZ_CAWMCN010000080.1:0-306 GCF_963865925.1 Vibrio sp. ZOR0018
CATCCAAACGTCCGCCGAGCATGCTACGCTCGTCACTTTTCTTCCAAATCGCTCAATTTGAGTTTTTTGTTTCTTTGCTGCGTTGGAGTTTTGGTTTATAAATGAATCGGTTAGTGTTTTTCAAGTTTACAAAAAGCTTTGTTCTTGGGTTTTGAAAGTATTGTTGTCAATTGGTTGGCCTAACAAACGGCTCAAGAGGGATTGCCAACGCGTGGCGGCTTTAGCGCAAAATTGAAGTTCAATGTTTACAGTGTGTTTTTTGAGTTCGGCGGTGCGTTGTCAACCCCTTAGCCGGGCGTTAGGCAA
>NZ_CAWMCN010000081.1:0-454 GCF_963865925.1 Vibrio sp. ZOR0018
CAAACCAAGCTTTTGAATGAGACAAACTCAACAAGCAAGACTTTCAGCAAATGCGAAATGCTCGATAAACTTGCCCTTTCTACACTTTGCGCCCGCAAAACTAACAGCGCGCCAACGCTAAAACTGATTGAGGCAAACAAAGAACCTTGCCTGTTTTACGGTTTAAGTTAACCACGAATTTTAGGGTAAAAATGCTCATTTGCCGAGAATACAAAACAAATGGCCGGAGAAATCCCAAAAGATTGAAACCCTAAATTTACCTGAGTTGCATAACGCCGCATTAAGTGGTGAGCGACGCTAAACACCAATGCCTCGACAAACCACTTAAAACGCAAAAACTGAATTTACACTAAAACCGCCAAGCGTTGCGAATCCGTCTTAAATGCTTTGTTATGCAAATTCAATAAGATAAACCAGAAGTTACACCAAATTTGATTAAGAAAACAATCAAAAT
>NZ_CAWMCN010000082.1:0-460 GCF_963865925.1 Vibrio sp. ZOR0018
ACGCCACCTGCGAGGGCGTTGTAAGGGATAGGCGTTTCTCGCTTTATCAGGCTTTGGCTGTCGTCACTGAAAAAGAGGGTGTGTTTCCCTTCTTCATGAATGAAGTGATACACCAAGCCCTCTTCGGCGGCTAAGCGGTGCAAGAAGTCGATATCCGTCTCACGGTACTGCACGCAGAATTCACGCTGAGCACACTCACGTTTCAGCGAGAAGGCGTAGTCGTTAATGCCCATTTCTTGCAGTACGATGGAGAGTATTTCAGGAACGGTTTTGAGCTGGAAAATACGGCTGTTTTGGCGCAGTGATAACCGCTCTAATGCCGGGACTAAGGTCAGTGAGTAAAAGGTGTGATGATGACCAATATCGCCTTTACTGAACTGGCGCACAATGCCGTGCACGCGCTGCACGACAAGGTCATCACGCAGCATCTCAAGCTGAGCGGTTTTGTCCACCAGCTCCA
>NZ_CAWMCN010000083.1:0-334 GCF_963865925.1 Vibrio sp. ZOR0018
TTTCTTAGTCTGAGGCTCTAGCTTTACACCTGAAAGTCAGCACTTTTCCGTGTATCTCGCCAGTGGCACTGTTCGTGAAGTGGTTGAACTAACCGAAGTCTGTTTACGGGATGTGGTGTGTTTGTTTATTTCTTTGGTGTGGCTTCTTTGGTTTTGAGGCTCTTTCGCGCTTAAATGGATTTCGCGCACTTGGTCGTTGGCTTCTTCGAAAGAATTCTTTGTAAATTTAAGTTCTAGAAGCTCGTCAAGTTTTACTGTTATTTCTTCTTTGCCAAGTGCGTTTCGTGGATTAGGTTTTAGTTTCTAAATTGTCCGTTTTACTTTGTCGTTTGAA
>NZ_CAWMCN010000083.1:344-650 GCF_963865925.1 Vibrio sp. ZOR0018
TTTACGGGAAGTGGTGTGTTTGTTTATTTCTTTGGTGTGGCTTTTTTGGTTTTGAAGCTCTTTCGCGCCTAAATGGGTTTTGCGCACTTAGTTGTTGGCTTCTTCGAAAGAATTCTTTGTAAATTTAAGTCCTAGAAGCTCGCCAGTTTTCCTGCTATTTCTTCTTTGCCAAGTGCGTTTCGTGGGTTAGATTTTAGTTTCTAAATTGTCCGTTTTACTTTGTCGTTTGAAAGCAATAATGTGTTTTAAATTAGGCCGTTGGGTAGTCAATCTCCGGCTAAAGTGCAGCAGCTAACAAACGGCTCA
>NZ_CAWMCN010000083.1:660-1105 GCF_963865925.1 Vibrio sp. ZOR0018
TGCAGTTCAGCGTTTACAGTGTGTTTTTTAAGTTCGGCGATGCGTTGTCAACCCCTTAGCCGGGCGTTAGCTGAGGTTAATAAAAATCATGAAATTACGTGTTTATTTTTCTTAGTCTGAGGCTCTAGCTTTACACCTGAAAGTCAGCACTTTTCCCATGTATCTCGCCAGTGGCACTGTTCGTGAAGTGTTTGAACTAACCGAAGTCTTCTTACGGGAAGTGGTGTGTTTGTTTATTTCTTTGGTGCGGCTTCTTTGGTTTTGAGGCTCTTTCGCGCTTAAGTGGATTTCGTGCACTTGGTTGTTGGCTTCTTCGAAAGAGTTCTTTGTAAATTGAAGTCTTAGAAGCTCGTCAGTTTTCCTGCTATTTCTTCTTTGCCAAGTGCGTTTCGTGGATTAGGTTTTAGTTTCTAAGTTGTCCGTTTTACTTTGTCGCTTGAAAACA
>NZ_CAWMCN010000084.1:0-322 GCF_963865925.1 Vibrio sp. ZOR0018
CGGTGAGGTGGCCGAGAGGCCGAAGGCGCTCCCCTGCTAAGGGAGTATACGGTTTATAGCCGTATCGAGGGTTCGAATCCCTCCCTCACCGCCATTCTTGCTTATTTGGTTTAGCATCCAAATAAAGAACAATGTGCGTCCTTAGCTCAGCTGGATAGAGTACCTGGCTACGAACCAGGCGGTCGGAGGTTCGAATCCTCCAGGACGCGCCATATTCTTTCGTAAGATTGAATGTGAAAATGCGGTGAGGTGGCCGAGAGGCCGAAGGCGCTCCCCTGCTAAGGGAGTATACGGTTTATAGCCGTATCGAGGGTTCGAATCC